>WLNQ01000049.1 GCA_009699705.1 Actinomycetota bacterium
CAACGCCCAGGAAATGAAGATCGCAGATTTGACTCATCTCGCATCCATTTAATGCGCACGGTAGAGGCCTCACTGCGGCGGCTACGCACCGATGTGCTCGATGTTTGGCAACTGCATGCCTACGACCCAATGACACCCATGGAAGAAACCATGGCGACCTGCGACGAACTCGTGAAGAGCGGCAAGGTCCGTTACATCGGTATTTCTAATTTCAGCGGTTGGCAAACCGCTCGAGCAGCAACCTGGCAACGCGCGGTAGCTGGTCGGGCGCCCATCGTCACAACGCAGATGGAGTACTCACTTCTTGAACGAGGTATCGAACGAGAGATCGTTCCTGCAGCACAGAGTTTGGGACTAGGAATCCTGCCTTGGTCTCCGCTTGGGCGTGGAGTACTCACGGGTAAATACCGCCACGGAACACCCGCAGATTCACGAGGGGGAAATGCTGATTCGGCAGCCTGGGTCCAGACCTACCTGGATGAACGTGCTCGGCGAATCGTTGATGCTGTTGCCACTGCTGCTGACGGACTAGGAACCTCACCGACCGAAGTTGCCCTGGCCTGGTTACGCGATCGACCCGGTGTTGTCGCGCCGATTTTGGGAGCCAGAACGACCAGTCAGTTGCTGGCGGCGCTCGCCAGCGATGAACTTGAACTGCCCGAAGAGATTAACCGCGCACTCGACGAGATTTCGGCGCCGCCCTTGGGTTACCCCGAGGCTGGCTGGGCTCAACGCAGGTAAGACAGCGAAAATGGCGATTAGTACCGCGACCACCCCGCTATGGGAATACCGAGACATTGCATTCCCGTTGGGCACTTCGCGTGAACAAGTCCGACAACTCTTGACCCGCATTGCTGGAACTGAGCGCTGGGAATTACAGGTGGCTGTCGAGTATCCCGATGGTCGGCAACGAGCCAGACTTCGCCGCAAGGTCTACCGCGTCACACGTATGAGTTAAATGTTGACAGTGTTTGCGTCAGGTGTTGTGAGTGTTTTTCAGCAATCGCGTAAGAATCGGTCTAATACCCGGACACCAAATTCCAGACCAGCTATAGGAACGCGCTCGTCTACTCCGTGAAAGAGACGCCAATAGTCCAACCCAGCTGGCATTTGTAGCGGTGAAAATCCGTAGCATTCAATGTCCAGTCCAGCAAAAGCCTTAGCGTCTGTACCTCCGGAAATCATGTAAGGAACGGCATGAGCTTTATCGTCTTCGGCCCGAAGCGCTTTCGCCATAAGGCCAAATAATTCAGTATCTAAGGGAGCTTCAACAGCCTGGCCGTAATTCATGACCTCAACTTCAATGCTTTCCCCTGCCAATGCGCGAATCGTTGCTTCAAGTTCATCTTCGTATCCCGGTAAAAATCGGCAATCGATTTGAGCTTCAGCAACGCTAGGTATGACATTGGTTTTGTATCCCGCTGTAAGCACGGTTGGATTCGAAGTATTCTGCATGGTCGCACCAACCAAGTGAGCAAGAGTGCCCAGGCGTTGATGTAACTCTTCAGGTTCTACGTTGCTGACATCTACGCCATAGGCCATAGATAACTCATCGAGAAATCTCTGCACTGTAGGCGTTTTCCGAATCGGCCACTGATATTTTCCAATACGAGTAACAGCGGCTGCCAGTTCGGTTACCGCATTGTCATGATGAATCATGGAACCATGACCAGCTCGGGCTGATGCACGCAACCGCATCCATTTCATACCCTTTTCCGCAGTTTGGATTGGGTAAAGCCGGAGGTCGTCATGGATAGTCAAACTGAATCCACCGACTTCGCCAATGGCCTGTGTGACTCCTTCAAAGATTTCAGGGCGGTGTTCAGCCAACCAGTGGGAACCATGGACTGAACCCGCCTCTTCATCAGGTAGAAATGCGATCACGACGTCACGTCGTGGCCGATAGCCTGTGCGCCCCCAATCGCGCACCACTGCCAAGATCATGGCATCCATGTCTTTCATATCGACAGCACCGCGGCCCCAAATGAACCCATCTTCGATAACCCCACCGAATGCCGGCTTGGTCCATTCAGATTGCACAACAGGAACAACGTCTAAATGCCCATGAATGAGTAGCGCGTTTGCCGCTGGATCTGTGCCAGGTATTCGCAGGACGACCGCCCTACGTGAATCGCTCGAAGTGATAATGACTTCCGGATCCCAGCCAGCTTCGCGTAAACGTTCTGCGCAGTAATCGGCGGCCGCAACTTCACCAACAGTGTCGGTGGAATCCCCATAGTTACTCGTGTCGATACGAATCAGTTCTTGAGTGAGCATTACAACATCGGAGTTCATACGCTCATCCTGCCTGCTGCGCCGGTGAATCGAGGGCCACATGGTGACAATCCAAAGGTGTGTGTATTTTTTGACAACTCGGACACATCACCACAAGTTTCCGACATTGCGGATTTGAGCAGTTCATGAAGTACTTCGTATTTGAGTGGCAGAGCTCGCACTCCCCAATCTCAACGGGGTTTTTCTCAAAATCAATGACCATGCGTTTATCGAAAACATAGAGAGAGCCTTCCCAAAGGCCACTGTTACCAAACGCCTCCCCGTAACGAACAATTCCGCCATCAATTTGGTAAACCTCATTGAAGCCACGACTCAGCATGACGCTGGATAGGATTTCGCAACGTACGCCGCCAGTGCAATAAGTAACGACCGGTACATCCTTAAGGTGATCATATTTTCCGCTATCGATCTCGGCTATGAAATCATGGGTAGTTTGCACGTCAGGAACAATGGCGTTTTTGAACCGCCCGATTTCGGCTTCAAAACCATTGCGCCCATCGAAGAACACCACTTCGTCGCCGCGTGCAGCCACTAAAGCATGGACTTCTTCCGGGGCCAGATGCACTCCACCACCAACAACTCCTGATTGGTCTACGACCAACTCGTCAGGGGCACCGAAGGAAACGATTTCCTCTCGATCGCGAACACTTAGCTTTGGAAAATCTTCCCTGGACCCTTGAGACCATTTGAAATCAATGGACTTTAGACCTGGGTACTGCTTGGTCATTTTGATATATCTGGCCAGATCCTTGATTCGTCCGCCCAAGGTGCCGTTAATTCCATGAGCAGAAATCAGCACTCGGCCGCGCAGGTTCAAAGATTCGGCAAGGGTCTGCTGCCACATCCGGACTGCCACGGGATCCGCGAAGGGCGTAAATCCATAAAAAAGGATGATTTTTTGTTGGCTCACGTCTAGAGACTAAATGGCATCGCGTCAAGATGGCGCATCTGGGCCAGAAGGCATCAGTGCTGGGGTGGTCGCGGCCACAATCCAAAGATAGGTATAGTTCACCGGTTGCTTACGAGTGACAAAGTCCGGGTGGCGGAACGGCAGACGCGCTGGCTTGAGGTGCCAGTATCCTTTACCGGATGTGAGGGTTCAAATCCCTTCTCGGACACTAGGTCCCCTTACTTATGTGAGGGGACCAAGCTTTTTAGGCATCGGTCACTGAATCTCTAGTATGTGCATGCCTACCCGACCCGGCAATGAAGGATCACAAAATGGCTGACCTCAGCAGCGTTGACTTGCGAGAAATTCTTGGCGTCTCCCCCGCTGGTAACGACACCTACACCTCCAATTCGTTTCTTTCGCGAGCGCGCACGATTGACGGTGGGCAGATAGCCGGGCAGGCACTGAATGCGGCGCTTGATGGCGTTGACATCGAATTTGAGGCGCATTCCATTCATGCCTCATTCATTGCTGCAGGCGACTCCACCAAGCCGGTGCAGTACTTGGTGACACGTGACCGCGATGGAAGGTCCTTTGCTACGCGACACGTCACGGCATTCCAAGGTGATGTTCTCATTTTTCGGATGTTCGCTTCGTTCCAGAAAGTCGAAGATGGCGACGACGTTCAGATACTGCCAATTCCAGACACACCTGGACCGGAAAACAGCCCACAATCAATGGCCAAGCTCATCGGTTTTGATATTCGTGATCCGTATCCCGTCCAAGCTGCGGGCAAAGTGACAAGCGCATGGGCTAAGCCCGTGATTACTTTGGGCAATGATCCGCGGTGGAACGCATCAGCTCTTATTTATCTCTCAGATATGTTCAATGGATTACCCGATCTGCTTGACTTCCCTAACGATAGTTTTCAGACAAGTTTGGACCATGCGCTGTGGCTGCATCGTCCCTTTGTTCTAGACGATTGGCTCATGTTCACGCACCTGGGTAAAACATTGGCCTCTGGGCGTTCGCTGTTCACTGGTGAATATTTCAATTCAGCGGGAGTGCACGTAGCCACAAGCGCCCAAGAAATGTTGTACCGACCACCCAGGGTTAGCCACGCTACGTCATAAAGTCGCGATGTTTTGCTACTCAGAAGTAGGGCACGGCGTAGCATGAGCGATTCATTCAATGAAGGGGTACGCATGAGCCGGATAGTTGTTTTCGGAGGATCCGGTTATGCCGGACAACACATCGTGGCTGAAGCGGTCAAGCGCGGACATGAAGTCACGTCAGTTACTCGTTCTGAACCTGCAACACCTGTAGTTGGGGCGCAACATGTCACCGGATCCATCTACGATGCTGAACTTCTTGCCCAATTGTCTCTCGATGCAGATGTATTCCTGAGTTCGGTACCAAGTCATTCTGGCGGACAACAACTTCCGTCCGCATTGCCTCATCTTGTAGAGATTTGTATTAAACACGGTATTCGTTTTGGTGTGATTGGCGGAGCTGGAAGTTTGCTTGTCGAAGAGGGCGGACTCGAGTTGCGGGTCGCTTTCGCCGATGTTCTCCCAGCGGAATCGATGCCAGAAATAAACACTCATGCCGAACTTCTGCAGGACCTACGTGACACGCCTTCGGAGTTCGATTGGTTCTTTCTTAGCCCCGCTTTGGCGTTCGGTGCGCACGTTCCAGGCGAGCATCTTCACGTATATCGAATCGGTGGCGACGTCATGCTCAAGGATGCCGAAGGCAACAGCGCTATAAGTGGCACCGACTTCGCGGACGCCGTGCTGGATGAACTCGAACATCACACGCATCGCCGGGCACGCTTTAGCGTCGCGTATTAAATATTGATGTTGTGCCAAGCGCGCAAGCTGTGAATGTAATTAGGTAGCAGCTTGGACTACTTCAGGAATCGTGTAGCGGTTTAAAAAGAGATATGGCGGGCACCCAGTTGTGGGCGCCCGCCATATCTCATATGCATGTATTACTGGTGACCTTGGAACACAACCTTGCCGGTTGTTGTATCGATGTATGTCGCGCCACAGGTTGCCTTCGCATCAGGAATGAGTTGCGTTCCCTTGGCTGTGAGGAACCAACCACACGATGATGGGTTTCCGTTAGGCGTGAGCCCTGGCTGGAAGCTGATCCGATCAGGAACCAAGCCACCACCATTGTAATTTGTCACCTTGCGCAAATTAGTGATGAAGGATTCACGCGTTGGGCATTGCCCAGCTTCCTTCAATCCACGAATGAACAGATCAGCACCGAGGTAGCCGATCGGTGCGTAGGTGAGGTATGGATTGATTCCGGCAGCCTTGAGTCCGTTTGCGTAGGTGCGGATAGCGGGGATAGGAATACCAATTGGCACTGTTCCTGAGCCAACACCGGTGGCACCATCAAGCGCTGTGCCAGTGGTCTTCAACACTGCCGGATCAGAAAGTCCTGACACCAGTACGCCTTTGAGTTTCACGCCCTGCTGCGCAAGTGCCTGCATGATTGAAACTGCGCCTTCAACGTAACCAACGATGATGGCTCCATCGGAGCCGCTGGTCTTGACGCGCAAAGCCGTTGACGTCGCATCGTGAGTGCTCTGTGGTTCATCTGCAATTCGCAGGCTTTCAGTCACGCCGGGCACCAGTTTGATTGCGCCCGAAGTGCCGTTACCTGTTGAGGTTGCACCGGCTGAGGCGTGGTTGATATTCGCAATTTTCGTCACGCCAAGGGATTGAAGTTTCTGAATTGATCCCAGCGATGAAATAGTTGTCGGAACAGTGACACCTGTAACTCCGAAGGCATTACGATCCTGACCGAAAGCTTGAGCATTGAAGCCGGTAACCGGAATGCCAGCCTCTTTTAGGGTCGCATATGCAGAAGCAGTACTCGTAGCCGTTGAGACTTCAAAAGCATTGTCAGCCGAAATAGCTTGCTGTACCACCGAAACCTGGGTCGTTGGGTTCGTGGCATCGTCGTAGTCCTTGAAAAGGATCTTTCGACCATTCACGCCACCTTTAGCATTTTCTTGGTCAATACGTAATCTGGCCGCTTGCGAGGTGCCGTTAAAGGTTGCGGCAGCTGGTCCGGATTTAGAAGAGATGAAACCATAATTTACGGTGGTTGGAGTTATGCCTGGGGCCGGCGCGCAAGAACTATTACTTACTTTGGCTGGCTTCGGCACTGGCGTTGGGGCCGCTGCTGCACCATTTGCAGCAAGACTCAAGACCATTGCGGAACTCAACCCACCTAGAACCAGACTCACACGAGTCCCTCGGTTGGATGAAATGAACACGATGAATACCTCTCCCGTAGCTCTTCAGCAAGTCGGCAGACGCCGATCTCGCTTTGACACCTAAATGAGATCCAAACCACAAATCACGTGCTTAGATGCAGCATCGAAGCGCGCAAAAGCAAGAGATTGACCGTTTTGTGTTATCTAATCGTTATGGCGATATGCGTTGAAAAGCCCATAAGTCGTGCAAATTGTCGGGTTTGTTAGCACTCAACGCCACGACGCAATAGCAAGGCCTGACTGGTTACGCAAAAGCGGTGGTTACTGAATTACCGCGCGGATCACTCAATGATCAAAAACGTTGAAAGGGCTCGATCACGCAACTGTTCGCGTGGCCGAGCCCTTGGTCGTGATTTACAACGTCCAGGGATAAGGAACGCCGTCTTCAGCTTGATAGACCACGCCACGATCGATGAAATCAGTGATTTCATTTTCGGTGTAGCCGAATCTCAGGAGGATCTGCTTAGTGTGCTGACCTAGAAGCGGCGGCGGCCCGTAATCACCACCCGGGGTTTCAGAGAAATCCATCAGATTGCCGAACTGCGTCATATGACCAAGCATCGGATGATCGTAAGAAGCAACGAGTCCCAACCGCTCGTTATCTCCATCATGCAACACGGTGTCGCCACCGCGAGTGTCGATACACAGTTCCGCTGCGACATTCACGCTGTCGAACAAGGTTGCCCAAACGATTGCGGTACGAGTCATCAGGGCCGCTTCAATCGCTGGTTCAATAACAGATCTATTTGCAACTCGAGCCTCGTAATCCTTGGCACGAGCATCCTTAGCCAGTGATGGCACTCCAATGAGGCTGCAGAATCGCTCCCATTCATCAGGTTTCGTTATCGCAACCTGTATCCAACCCTCCTGAGTTGGATACAGCCGGTAGCAAGCCGAAAGGCCGGTGAGTTCCTTATCCATACTTGGACGCATCGGAGCGGGGCTGCCATCGGCAAGAAGAGCAACGTCCGCGCTGAACATCGCGCCGCCGTTTAATAAAGATGTCCACACATCTTGACCCTTACCCGTTTTCTTGCGGTGAAAGAGTGCAGTGAGCACACCAAGAACGCTAGCGAACGCATTAGCGGTGTCAGTCATACCAAATCGCAAATACATCGGCTGATTGCCATGCAATGTGCCGCCAGCTTCATACTCAAGCCCAAGAACAGCTTGATACAGCGGGTCGATTCCCCCACTGATAGACATTGGACCCTCGTAGCCATAAGCGTAGGTATTGCAGTACACAATCTCGGGATTATGCGCCGTTACGTTTTCATAGTCCACACCCAGACGCGTTGCGGTTCCTTTAGTCATGTTGTGGATGAACATGTCGGCACTTTCAGCCATTCGTAACACTATGGCCTGAGCTTCCGGCTTCTTGAGATCCAAAGCGATATCGAGTTTTCCGCGCTGACAGCCGATGAAGGGAGCGCCATACCGCATGGAATCTCCACGAGTTGGTTCGATCTTGATAACTTCTGCACCTAGATCGGAAAGAATCATGGGTCCGTATGGCCCGGCAAGAAACTGACCTAAATCTAGAACGAGTACGCCGTCTAATGGACCAGGCATTCTCTACTCCCCTGCGTTTGATGAAGCCGACTGTGTCGCGGCAACAAGTTGGTCAATATGCGAGCTAGAGAATCCTGCGTTCGTCAGCACTTCTCGTGTGTTTGCCCCGGCCTTTGGACGCGGGCCCTGAACTGCGCCAGGCGTGCCAATAAGCACAGCTGGAATACCTACTTGTGTCATGGAACCGAGTTCTGGATCATCCACCTGAACAGCCATATCGTTCGCTCTAAATTGTGGGTAGCTGTACATTTCAACCGGGCTGAGAATCGGATCAGCTCCGATGCCGACTTCGAAGAATTCCTTACACAATTCTTGTCGATCGCGCATGATGAAAGCTGCCCGCAATTTCGTGACGTGTTGCTGACGATAAGGCATGTCAGACATGTACCGCGCTGGATCTACTGGTTCCAGACCAAGGATTTCCTCCATGGTGCTCGTAGCAACACGACCGACATTGACTCCCGCATGCATGTACTCCCCGTTAATGCATTCATAAATCGACAACTGATGAACACCAGGTGGGCTCGTCTTCGCCATAATCAATGAGTCAGGGCCTTTAAGATTTTCAACGTCCTGCCAAAGCATGGTCGTGTAGGCCAATACGCCTTGGAATAGCGAAGTGCGCACGTGCTGTCCGCGACCCATGTCTTCGCGGGCATACAGTGCGGCCAAGATCGCCGTGGCGAGTAAATAGAACGCGCCCATACTTGGGATCTGCATGTGTAGATGTGCCGGACCTGGTCGCCAGGCAGGTTGTTCGAACTGTGCACCTGATCTGGCTTGAACAAGAGCATCCCACCCTGGACGATTCTCGTACCGGTGCCCTTGCGGGTAAGCCTGCAAAGACGCATAAATAATTTTGGGATTTCTCTTCGAGACCACTTCGTAGGACAAGCCCAGCGCGTCCATCGTCCCGGGAGAAAAAGATTCAACGATGACATCTGCCGTCTCAATGAGGGTGAGGAGCGCCTCGCGGCCAAGATCGTGTTTCAGATCCAATACAACGGATTGTCTGCTTCGCAACCACACTGGGGCTCCAGGCATATTGCGAAATGGGTCACCACCAGGCGGCTCGATTTTCACGACATCAGCCCCTTGTTCGGCCAACATCAAGACACCGAGAGGCCCCGCGACACCCCAGGTGAGATCAAGAATCTTGATTCCTTGCAGCGCTCCAGACACCGTTTACCTCCAAGAACGGGCACTTGTGAGGTGATTTCCTCATATGCCTGACGAGATCATCGTCTATCAATCAAAAAAGATGTGTGGAAATGAAATAATCTGTCAGACTAAAAATAGGGGGGCTGAGCAACGTGATGGTCTATTTCACAGAATTGCACTAAAGGTGCGTACTCGTTTTGCACCTACGCCCAGCGGTTACCTGCACAGAGGTAACCTGGCAAATGCCCAGATCAATGCGTGGCTGGCGCAGCAGATCCACGGAGATTTGGTGTTGCGCATTGACGCAGATGATCGAGCGCGATGCCAACCGCAATACTCCGATTTCATCGTCGCCAGTCTGCGCGAGCTTGGTATCGCATACACGCTCTATGCCCCAGATATCGAATCAAGAAAAGAATATCTGAAGTCGGAGTTGAAGCTCATTCCTAGGCAGAACCTCTTTGCCTGTGACTGTTCACGTTCGTCATTGATCGAACAGGAATGTAGCTGTCGAGAACAATCGTTAGCGTGGCAACCAGGAGTCAATGCGCTTCGTTTGCATCTTGATCCCGATCTCACAGCGACTGTCAATGGCGAGTTATTTCGACTTCATGACGAGTTCGGCGATGTTGTTTTGTGGCGCAGAGACGACATCCCTGCATACCACTGGGCGAATGTGATTGATGATCGTGATCTAGGTATTTCACATATTGTGCGCGGTCGCGATCTGCTGGCCTCTTCTGCTCTACACATACATATTGCCTCAATGATTGGGGCGGTAACTGTGGCGAAAGCCCAGTACCATCACCACTCACTCCTTGTTGACAGCACTGGCAAGAAGCTATCGAAATCGCAGCAGTCTAACGCCCAGCCGCCCACTCTTGACCTCACCTTTCTATCTGATGTGCGCACCTCTGCACAGGAGCTTGCCGACGAATTAGGTATCGCTGTTCCTTAGATCATGTTCTTGGATTTTTTGATTGTTTTCGAAGTTCTTTTGCCTGGGAACTTCCTCCGGTAGTAAAAACCTCGCTGGCGGTCTAGCGTGATAATTACCAACGAAAGGTGGATGTCATGACGAACAGCGGAAACACCAGCCGTGCGGGAGATGTTGCACGAGAAACTATGAGTGACTTCGCCGGAGATAGCGCGGACCAAGCTGGCCGACTTTCCATGATCATGGAGGCCGAAGCCGTTAACGCTGCGTTACTTGGAGAATCCGGTGAGGGCGATTTGGACGGCTATCTATATCCATTAGAAAACTCCGAAGAAGTCTTGTCCATGGAAGATGCTGACGATGGCAGCGATGATCCGCGACATGCAGGTGATCCGGACCGCTGGCAAACCGCTGAAGAAGCAGCGATGCACGTGGTGGGCGAACCTGAGAAGAAGGAATTTCTCACACCCGAAGATGAAACTTTATTGGGCGTGGACCCCTACGACGATTAAGTCTTCGTTGGAGCTGCTCCGCGCAGTTTTCGTACACCGGCACGAACGGCTCCACCGAGCAACATGCCCAGAATAAACATGATCGCTAAGATGAGCCATAGTGGCATGCTCCAACTCCAGCCAAGGAAGTTGATTGTTGCGCTGCCGGTGTTTTGAATAACGATCAATAAAGCAATGACCGTAACTATGCCGCCGGAGATCAGCCGGCCATTAAATTTCTTACTCCCATTTGCCATGAGTTTCTCCTCTTATGCCAGTAGTCCACAGTGAGCTAAAGCCATTCGTACGAGTCGATCTTGCCCACCACTCATCTGGGATTGAAAAGCGAGCGAAACCGCTTCAGTTGGGGTTACCCAAATCAAGTCAAGCGCAGATTGCGACGGTGCGCAATCGCCATTGATCGGCACAATAAATGCCAGCGAGACCGCATGCTGACGGGGATCATGGAATCCCGTGATCGTCGGGTCAGGAAAATATTCCACAACAGTGAACGGTTGCGGCGAAGTCGGGATGCTTGGCAAGGCCATCGAACCGAGGTCTTTTTCTAGGTGACGCAAGAGTGCATCACGCACGCGCTCGCCATAAAGTACCCGCCCGGAAACAACAGCGCGACTGATGCTGCCATCAGGGAGGGATCGCAGGAGCAGTCCGACTTCGGTGACTTGGCCTTGCGCATCTACGCGCACAGGTACGGCGTCGACATACACGATCGGTAAACGATCACGCGCAGATTGCAGATCAGTCTCATCAAGCCAGGCAGACTGGGTGTCCAGCATGTCGCTCACGATTCCCCCAATAGGTAGTGACTGAACATCATCCTCGAATTGTGGCCCTAACGCGTGATTGGGGGTACGTTGCGGGTATGGGAAATATGCCGAGTAATTCTCCTGACACCCGTCCTGACGGTTTGCCGTATGCCATGGCGAAAACCGAAGATGAGTGGCGCCAGGAATTAACCGATCCGGAATATCACGTGCTGCGTCAGGCCGGTACCGAAGCACCATTCGTGGGTGAATACACCGACACCAAGACTGAAGGTGTCTACACATGTAAGGCATGTACTACCGAACTCTTTCGCAGCACTGAGAAGTTTGATTCACACTGTGGCTGGCCGAGTTTCTTTGAACCACTTGCTCAAGATCGAGTGATCTACCTTGAAGATCGGGCCATGGGCCGGGTTCGCACCGAGGTGCGCTGTGCAGGCTGTGGAAGCCATCTTGGCCACGTGTTTGAGGGCGAGGGTTATGAGACCCCCACAGACTTGCGATTTTGCATCAATTCGATTGCCCTGCGCTTTGATGAAACTACGCAGAATGATAATTAAACCCCGATCGCACTGCTTCACCTCATAGAGCCAGACGAGCGACAGGGCCGGTCTTACCTCAACGGCGAGTCAAAGGGTCCCTCCCCTGCCAGGGCGCAATAGCCTGTAGATATGCGCACCGTGACTGCTCAAGATCAGGCTTTCCAGGCCGCTGTCGCACGCATCCGACTCGTCAAGGCTCGTCCCGAGTTCGATCTGGACGAGGCCCCTG
>WLNQ01000005.1 GCA_009699705.1 Actinomycetota bacterium
GCATCGACAGTGACACCAAACTCCTGGAAAATAACTTTGTCGGAAGAGCTAGCGCCAAAGTGATCAATGCCAATAACTCGACCGCGGTCGCCCACGTATTTCCACCAGCCCAAGGTGGCACCAGCTTCAACAGAAACTCGTGCGCGAACACTAGGAAGGAGAACTGAGTCGCGGTATGCCTGATCTTGCTCGTCGAACCATTCAAGACAAGGCATCGAAATGACGCGACTGGTAATACCTTCACTCGCAAGTTCTTCGTGGGCCTTGAGCGCAAGCTGAACTTCTGAGCCAGTTGCCAATAAGAGCACCTGTGGTGCCTCGTGCGTAGCAACAACATATGCACCGCGACGAACACCGTTCAGCGCCTGCGCAGAAGTGGTAATGGTTGGCACGTTTTGACGGGTGAGAACAAGGCCGACAGGGCGATGTTGAGTCAAGGTTGCGTGCCAGGCGCCAGCGGTTTCGTTTGCATCAGCGGGGCGAACAATGGAAAGTCCAGGCATCGCCCGAAGGCTCCAAAGATGTTCAACAGGTTGATGAGTTGGCCCATCTTCGCCCAAGCCAACCGAGTCATGAGTCCACACGAAAGTCACAGGTGTCTGCATCAATGCCGCAAGACGCACGGCACCACGCATGTAGTCGCTGAACACAAAGAAGGTGCCGCCGAAAGGACGCGTGAGCCCACTCAGCGACATTCCATTCAGTGCAGCACCCATAGCGTGTTCGCGAATGCCGTAATGGACGATGCGTCCATAAGGAGATGCATGTGGCACGGTGGTGGTGGCAGGTAGGAAACTCTTGCCACCCTCAATCGTGGTGTTATTTGATTCGGCTAGGTCCGCCGAACCACCCCAAAACTCTGGCATCACTTTGGCGATGGCGTTGATGACTTCACCCGACGCCTTACGAGTAGCAAGTGAATCCGTGGCGGACCACTGAGGCAACGCCTCGTTAAACCCAGCAGGGAGTTCACCAGAGGTGATCCGATCCAGGAGAGCAGCTCGGTTTGGCTCGCTCGTTCGCCAAGCATTGAACGACTCATCCCAGCGACTTCTGTCTGATGCCACTCGACTCGTCAGGCGCGAACGAACAGCGTCGAGAATTTCCTGATCAAATGCGAACGAAACATCAGGGTCTAAATCAAGTTCAACTTTGGTCGCGGCAATCTCAGCGGCGCCCAACGCGGAGCCATGAGCCTTGGACGTATCCCGAGCGTTAGGTGCAGGCCAGGCAATCGTGGAACGCATTGCAATAAAGGTCGGACGATTTTTTTCGGTCTTCGAATTTTCAATTGCGTCGTACACGGCAGGCAGGTTGATATTTCCATCGTCAAGACGATCCACGTAATGCGTAACCCAGCCATAGGACTCGTAGCGTGCAACAACATCCTCAGTGAAGGAAACGGCAGTGTCGCCTTCAATGGAAATGTGATTGTCATCCCAGATGACGGTGAGGTTATTGAGAGCCTGCGTACCCGCCAGCGAGGAAGCCTCACCAGAAATACCTTCTTGAAGGTCGCCATCGGAAGCGATGACCCAGATGTGGTGATCAAAGGGGCTGCTGCCAAGGGGCGCATCGGGATCGAAAAGGCCGCGTTCATAACGCCCAGCCATGGCCATGCCTACTGCGGTGGCTAGCCCATTGCCGAGGGGACCAGTGGTGGTCTCCACTCCAGCGGTGTGGCCATATTCAGGATGTCCAGGAGTGCGGGCCCCGGAGGTACGAAAGGACTCCAAATCACCCATGGTGAGGCCGTATTGGCTGAGAAAAAGTTCGCTATACAGGGTCAAACTTGAGTGCCCACAACTGAGCACAAAACGGTCCCGGCCAATCCAAGAGGGCTCTGCTGGGTCATGACGCATGACGCGCTGAAAGAGGACGTACGCCAAGGGAGCAAGGGTCATGGCAGTGCCGGGATGACCGTTTCCTACCTTTTGCACTGCATCCATCGCTAAGGCGCGAATAAATGCCGTTGCTCGTTCATCCGTGCTGGTCCACTCGAGTTCAGTCACGAGGAAAACTCTAGTGCGGTCCACCGGCGGTTGGAACCACCGCTCCACGGCTAGGCTATGGGGGTGTCGACAAGTCTTCAGGTGCCGCAAACATCACCGCGTGCGCGCTTGGCTGCGCATGTTGCGCTCACAAAACCACGCATTGTTGAACTTTTACTCGTGACCGCTGTGCCAACGATGTTTTTGGCAGCTCAGGGTTTACCAACCCTTCGAGCCACCATCGCAGTACTTCTTGGCGGAGCATTAGCCGCTATGGGCGCCAACACTCTTAACAGCGTGTACGACCGAGATATCGATGCCTTGATGCATCGAACTGATAAGCGCCCTGCCGCTATGGGCATCGTGAGTGTTCGTGCCGGGCTCTTTCAAGGTTTTCTGCTCAGTGTTGCTAGTGCTTTCTTTTTGGCTTGGTGGACGAACTATCTTTCGGCAATCCTCGCGCTCGTGGCGATAGCGGCCTATGCCGTCGGCTACACGATCTGGTTGAAGCGTCGCACCGCGCAAAACATCGTGTGGGGTGGGGCTGCGGGTTGCATGCCGGTGTTGATCGCCTGGTCAGCCGTGACTGGTTCGCTGACCTGGACCCCACTGGTGCTGTTCCTCATCGTGTTCTTCTGGACGCCACCGCATTACTGGCCACTGGCGATGAAATACAAAGACGACTACGAGCGCGCAGGCGTTCCGATGTTGCCGGTCTTGAAATCCTCAGAGTACGTGTGCGTAAGCATTGTGCGTTACAGCTGGGTCATGGTTCTTGTATCGCTGGTATTGATTCCTGTCGCGCCGATGGGTCCAGTGTACGCCGTGTCTGCTGCTGTTCTAGGCGCGCTATTTGTTTATGAGGCCTACCGCCTGCTTGGGGCAGCACGTCGAAACGATGAGAATCTTCTGAGTCGCGCAATGCGCTTGTTCCACTACTCGATCAGCTACTTGGCCTTACTTTTTCTCGCAATTGCTATCGATCCATTTATTTTCTAAACGTGCACCGGGCCGCGGACCCGCTCCGTTGACGGCATAAACAGCATGGTGATCCATAAACCCACAGCACCTGTGACGTGAATGAGTACCAAGAGAATTGGTAAACCCGTGAAGTATTGCGTGTAACCGACTGTCGCTTGAGCAACGGAGATACCCACCAGAAGCCAAGCCAGCAGGATGGCTCGACGGGGTGCATTGGTCAGGTGAAGGGCCAGAAGTAAGGCAATCAAGAGTCCGATGAACAGCAGAACTACATCCGCATGCATCCAAGAAACCATTCGGGGATCAAAATTGAAACGGTTCTCTGCCTTTGCATCACCACTGTGCGGTCCGCTGCCCGTCACGATCGTTCCCAGCATCACCACTAACGCTGTGACGCCAACCAGTGTCCACGTCAATTTTCTAATTTCGGTGCGAACCAACAACGATGCCTGAGCGTCACCTTGGTCCCCAGAGCGCACAACAAGGGCCACGCAGCCTGCAATAAGCAGCATCGAGACTCCAAAGTGCGAAGCCACAGTCAGTGGACTCAAACCAGTGAGAACGGTGATGCCGCCAAGTATTGCTTGCGCAAATGTTCCAAGAATTGGGATCGCGGCCAATGCCAGCAATACCTTTCGGCTCTGTCCACCATTTGCAACACGACGACGCTGATCAACGATGGCAGCGACGAGCGCAGCTGCAGCCAACACCACGAGAATGAATGTCAATGAGCGGTTACCGAACTCAACGTACTTATGCCAGGCCTGCTCTTGGTGCACGGTGGGGACGTACGAACCTTCTACACATTGAGGCCAGGTCGGGCAACCTAATCCAGATCCGGTCACCCGCACGGTTGCGCCTGTCACAACAATCGCCGCTTGCGCGACTAAGTTTGCGATGTAGATTCCTCGCGTCTTACGTCCTGCACGCTGACTTGTCATGTTCTTCGATTCCATGATGGTTATGGCTCCCATTTAAAGGTGCGACGAGCAACATATATTCCCGCGGATGCCCAAAGCGCGAGTACAAGAATCGGTATGAGTGGAAGTGATCCGAATTCAAGGCAGGATCGAAGTCCGTTTGCCAATGCAGCGCTTGGCAGTAAATCAATCACGTTGGCCACGGAAGCGGGCATATGTGAGCTTGCAATGATCACTCCGCCAAACATGATGAATACCAGGAAGAGTCCGTTGGCGATCGCGAGAACTGCTTCAGCCCTAAACAATCCCGCAATGACCATTGCCCAGGAAGTCCATGCGGCTATCGCCAGGATTGCGACGACTATGGCTAATGGAATACCAGGAAGTTCCGGTGACCAACCCAAGAACACTCCGGTGATACCGATTGCAGTGCTCGACATCAACGTAAGAGTTGCCGTTGCGATGATCTTTCCTGCAAGTAAGTCAAAGCGAGTCAGGGGAGTGGTGCCAAGGTAGCGAAGTGCGCCTGAACGTCGCTCAAAGCCGGTACCGATTGCCAACGAGGTGAAACAGGTAGCGATGATGCTCACTGCGAAAACTGTTGGTACTGCGGAGTTGATTGTATTTGTCGAAAGATTTGTTAGACCCAGCGCGAGCAGTAAACCGACGGGGACGATGAACATCAACAACAGTTGCTCGCCATTACGCAAAAGGAGTTTCAATTCCCAAGCGGCATGGGCGCGAATGCGAGTGACGTGAGATGTGTGTGGATGGGTAGGAGTCAGCTCTGTTGATGACATTGTCATTGCGCTACCTCGTTGGAAGTATCGATAAGCAGTTGCTCGAGTGTTTTGTTTCCTACGCCAAGTTCAGTTGCCATGACACCTTGTGCTGAACACCAGGTTGTGATGATCGACATGATTTCTGGAGTCGGTTTTCCGGTAACGACATATTTCCCCAGTTGCGCTTCATGGGCGATGTACCCGTCTGGTAAGGCAGACGTGAGGTCGGAAAGGTTAAGCTCTTTGGGACCTCCGAACGAGATCGCGTCCTGTGTGCCAGTGAGTTCAGCAAGCGTTCCCGTCATTGCAACCCGCCCTTGAGAAAGCAGCGTGATGGAGTCTGCGAGATCTTCGACATCAGCCAGCAAGTGAGTCGTTAAGACGATTGCGACTCCGTCATCTCGCTGTTGGCGCAGCAAATCCAATAAATTGCGGCGAGCAAGGGCATCAAGCCCTGCTGTCGGCTCGTCCAAAAACAGCAAGGTAGGCCGGGGCAGCAGAGCCGCAGCCAGTTTTACTCGTTGCTGCTCTCCACCAGATAGGCGCCTGGTCTGGGTGCGTATCGAAGGATCAATGCCTACCTGCGCAAGTAAGGTCGCTGGATCGTTTGGATGTGGGTAAAGCTTGGCCAGATAGGTGAGCCATTCAAGGGGACGCGCCGTGGGGTAGAGGCCACCAGTTTGGAGCATGACACCCATCTGACTACGTACCTGCGGCGCTTGTGGATGCTGCTCGAAAAGCTGGACAAGACCGCTTGAAGCTGAACGCAAGCCGCAGGCAACCTCAATAGTGCTGGTCTTGCCCGCACCATTTGGTCCAAGTAGGGCGGTGATTTCGCCCTCGTGGGCGACAAAATCAAGCCCGTTCACCGCAATTTTCTCTCCATAACGGACCACCAATTGGGAGATTTCTACAGCGGCCATTTGATGAGCATAGGCAGCCCTCGTGGAGTCCTAGACCCCCGGGTTTTGTGATTTCAATGAATTACGCAACAATGAAGTTGTGAAATTCCCTGGAGATGCAGCAGAGCGAGTAGCTCGAAGCCTGCTTGCGCAGGGTCCGGGTACGCCTTCTCAGCTGGCAGATCGCCTCAGTCTGACCTCGGCGGCCATCCGCAAGTCCTTATCCAGCCTCACAGCTGAAGGGCTTGTTGAGGGATCTGAGCGCTCGCCTTATGGACCGGCGCCGGCTAAACGTCGCGGCCGCCCAAGCGTCGTGTTCAGTTTGACCGGCCGGGGACGCGCTGCACTCAATCAAGAAGGTGACTCGTTGGCGCTTGAAGCACTTCGCTTTGTTGCGGAAGTACAGGGGCAAGCCGGAATTGTCGCTTTTGCGGAACGACGAGCAGCCAAACTCATGGCACAACTCAGCACCCAAGCTGACAGCACGACAGGTGCAGTTGAGCAACTAGCTCAGACGCTGACTGATGCGGGTTACGCCGCGTCGGTTGAAAAGACATCAGACGGCGGCTATGCCGTGCAGTTATGCCAACATCATTGCCCCGTCATTGATGCGGCAACCGAATTCCCAGAACTTTGTGAAGCAGAAACTCGAGCCCTAGGTGACGCATTAGGACTACACGTCACTCGACTAGCCACCTTGTCGCACGGCGATGGTGTGTGCACGACAGTTATTCCACTCGTACAGCGGAAGGCACTCGCATGAGTACTGAACAAGATACAGCGATTGATGAACTAGGGCGTTACGACTACGGATGGCACGATCCCGATTTGGCTGGCGTTAATGCCCGTCGCGGGTTAAGTGAAGAAGTCGTGCGCGATATCAGTGCGCTCAAGAACGAGCCAGCATGGATGTTGGAAATGCGTCTCAAGGGCCTGCGCCTTTTTGACCGCAAGCCGATGCCGTCTTGGGGTTCAGATCTCAATGGAATTCACTTTGACAACATCAAGTATTTCGTGCGGTCCACTGAGAAGCAGGCCACGAGTTGGGAAGACCTTCCTGATGACATCAAGAACACCTATGACCGTCTGGGTATCCCAGAGGCCGAAAAGCAGCGTCTGGTTGCTGGCGTAGCAGCGCAATACGAATCTGAAGTGGTTTATCACAAGATTCGTGAGGACTTAGAAGAACAAGGTGTGCTGTTCCTTGACACCGACACTGCTCTTCGTGAGCACGAAGAAATGTTCAAAGAGTATTTCGGCACGGTAATTCCTGTTGGCGACAATAAGTTTGCGGCACTGAACACAGCTGTATGGTCCGGCGGATCTTTCATCTATGTTCCAAAAGGCGTAAATGTCGAAATCCCACTGCAGGCCTACTTCCGCATTAATACGGAAAACATGGGTCAGTTTGAACGCACGCTGATGATCATCGACGAAGGTGCTCACGTGCACTACGTCGAAGGTTGTACTGCACCGATTTACTCTTCTGATTCCTTGCACTCTGCTGTCGTTGAAATCATCGTTAAAAAGGGTGCAAGTTGCCGCTACACGACGATTCAGAACTGGTCGACCAATGTGTACAACTTGGTAACCAAGCGCGCGATTTGCTACGAAGACGCGACGATGGAATGGATCGACGGCAATCTCGGTTCCAAGGTAACCATGAAGTACCCAGCTGTGTGGCTCATGGGCGAGCGTGCACACGGTGAAACATTGTCGCTCGCATTCGCTGGTCCAGGTATGCACCAAGACGCGGGTTCCAAGATGATTCACGCGGCTCCAAACACCACGTCAACGATTGTTTCCAAATCTGTTGCACGTGGCGGCGGGCGAACTTCATACCGTGGCTTGGTTCAGATCAATGAAGGTGCGCACGGCTCACGGGCAACAGTGAAGTGCGACGCGCTACTTATTGATGACGATTCTCGTTCTGACACCTATCCGTATATCGACGTTCGCGAAGATGATGTGTCCATGGGGCATGAAGCGACGGTCTCAAAGATCAGTGACAGCCAGTTGTTCTACCTAATGTCACGAGGTATGACCGAAGATGAGGCCATGGGCATGATTGTTCGTGGCTTTATCGAGCCAATCGCTCGTGAATTACCAATGGAATACGCCATTGAATTGAATCGTCTCATCGAATTACAGATGGAAGGCGCTGTCGGATGAGTGCTGTCACCATTACGCCTCCTATGGATCTTGCACCTCGCGTGCATTCCTTGGATCCTGATGCGTTTTCCGTTCCAACTGCCAGAGACGAAGAATGGCGCTTCTCTCCGGTTGATCGACTGAAGCATTTTTTCATTGCGGACCCGGCTGCCGGATTCGTTACCGCCACAGGTGCTGGCATCAACCTGGTGCCGATGGCGGAAGTGGCTAGCTCATGGATTCCTATTGACCTGCCATCTGCGATTGCCAGGGCGCATGTCAGCAAGGCGGGAGTCCTGGAGATTCCTGCTCAAGCACAATGGACTGAGCCGGTCATCGTAGATCTAACAACAACAGCAGCAAACTCATACCAACACCTTGAAATCGTTGCGGGTCATTTCAGCGTTGCCACGGTGGTTGTTCGGCAGACGCTGACAGGAAATGTGAGCGGCGCCATCATTATTAACGTTGGTGATGGTGCACAGTTGCGCGTCATCACTGTCGTTGAGGGTGAATTCTCAACGGCTCTTGCTTTGCAAATGCCAATTATTGTTGGCCGCGACGCGACTTTCACTGGTGCGCTTGCCACCCTTGGTGGCGGTGCTGTTCGCGTTCAAAGTTCAGTCAAATACAGCGCTCCTGGTGGTCGGGCCGAACTCTTTGGAGTTTTCCTAGCTGATGCTGATCAACACGTCGAAAATCGTATTTTTGTCAATCATGATCAACCACATTGCGTAAGTGAGGTGCTATTTAAGGGAGCACTACTGAACCCAGGAGCACGCAGCGCCTGGATCGGCGATGTGCTTGTTCGCAAGGATGCGATTGGCACGGAAACGCACCAAGCGAATCGCAATCTCTTGTTATCTGAAGGTTCCCGGGCAGATTCCGTGCCTAACCTGGAACTCGAAACAGGAGACATCGTTCGAGCTGGGCATGCGAGTGCGACTGGTCGTTTTGATGACGAACAGTTGTTCTATTTGCAGTCACGTGGTTTGAGCCTTGACGAGGCGCGCCAGCTGGTTGTTCGCGGCTTCTTTGCTGACGTTCTTGGTCGAATTGGCGACACTCAGTGGCGCGATGAGTTGCTACTCAAGATTTCTGATCGCCTAGGCATTACACCGATGGAAGAAATCGATGAGTGATTTTGTTCGAGTTGCAGTTCTTGGCGATGTTCCGATGGGAACCGCACTTAAAGTCACGGTAAATAATCGTGCAATTGCCCTAGTGAATTGCGCTGAAGGTGTCTTCGCTATTTCGGATGTGTGTTCACATGCAGATGTCTCTTTGTCTGAGGGCGAAGTCATCGATTGCACCATTGAATGCTGGTTGCACGGTTCGCAATTCAATCTGCGAACAGGCTTACCACTAACTCCGCCTGCAATTAGTGCAGTTCCTACTTATGAAGTTCGACTCGTTGATGATGCGGGAACCACGCACATCGAAGTTGCAACCTCTCCCACCCCTGTTTCTACCGATGGAAGGCCCCAATCATGAGCGCTCTAGTAATCACTGACCTTCACGCGCAGGTTCAGACTGACACCGGTCCAAAAGATATCCTTCGTGGTGTCACCTTGACTATTGATTCCGGACTGACCCACGCCATCATGGGTCCCAATGGCTCAGGCAAATCAACTCTGGCCTATGTCATTGCCGGGCATCCTCGCTACACCGTCACTTCAGGAAGCATCACCCTTGACGGTGTTGACGTGCTAGCTATGAGCGTTGATGAGCGGGCCCGTGCAGGTCTGTTTTTAGCTATGCAATATCCAGTCGAAGTGCCGGGTGTGTCGGTAGCTAACTTCCTGCGTACCGCTGTCACGGCTGCACGTGGAGAAGCGCCAAAGCTTCGTTTGTGGATTAAAGAAATGAAGGAAGCAATGGCTGACCTTCAAATGGATTCATCGTTTGCTGAACGTAATCTCAATGAAGGATTTTCTGGTGGCGAGAAGAAGCGTCTAGAAATTCTGCAATTGGGTCTACTTCGTCCCAAGATCGCGATTCTGGACGAGACTGACTCAGGACTCGATGTCGATGCGCTGCGTGTGGTTTCCGAGGGCGTGAACCGCTTCCGTGAAGCGACTGGTGCTGGCACATTGCTGATCACCCATTACACCCGCATCTTGCGTTACATCACCCCAGATGTCGTGCATGTTTTCTCCGATGGTCGCATCGTGGAAACTGGTGGACCAGAGTTGGCTGACATTCTCGAAGCTGACGGCTACGAGCGATTTACCACGGTGAAGACCGCTTAATTCACATGACTCTTCTCGATGTTGCAGCCATCAAGGCTGACTTCCCAATTTTGTCCACCACGGTTCGTGGGGGACAGCCTTTGGTGTACCTCGATAGTGGTGCAACATCACAGAAGCCCGGTGTGGTGCTGGATGCTGAAAGAAATTTCTACGAGCATGCCAATGCGGCTGTTCATCGAGGTGCCCACGCGCTGGCAGAGGAAGCAACTGATGCCTTTGAAGATGCACGTCGCACTATCGCCTCGTTTGTTGGTGCCAGAAGTGAAGACTTGGTGTTCACCAAGAACGCCACTGAGAGTCTGAATCTTGCGGCCTATGCTTTTTCTAACGCCACAGCCATAGCGCATTTTGATGCACACGCGGTAAATCCTCGGTTCGTATTGAAACCAGGTGACACCATCGTTGTTACCGAGATGGAGCATCACGCGAATTTGGTCCCGTGGCAAGAAGTTTGCCGTAAAACTGGTGCCACTCTTCGCTGGATTCCACTCACAGATGATGGCCGCTTGGATTTGTCGAATATTGATTCAATCATCGACAAGACAACCAAGGTTGTTAGCGTGGTTCACCAATCAAATATTTTGGGCACCATCAATCAAGTGCGTTTCCTGATGGATCGAGCGCATGACGTTCAGGCTGTTGGAATTATCGATGGGTGTCAATCAATTCCGCACATGCCAGTTGACGTTGTTGAACTTGGCGCGGACTTGGTGGCGTGGAGTGGGCACAAAATGCTTGGTCCGACGGGTATCGGCTGCCTTTGGGGAACAGAAGAAGTATTGAATGCCATGCCACCGTTTCTTACTGGCGGCTCAATGATCCAAATGGTTGAAATGGATAAAAGCACCTTTGCGCTGCCACCAGCAAAGTTTGAGGCAGGCACGCCGATGGTGGCTCAAGCCGTTGGGCTTGCTGCAGCTGCGCGCTACTTGGATAACATCGGCATGGACAATGTTGCGGCCCATGAGCACGCCTTGACGCAGTACACGGTTAATTTACTCAATGCACTTGATGGAGTGCGCATTATTGGCCCAGCAAATTCGACTGATCGCGGTAGCGCAATCTCTTTCGTCGTTGATGGGTTACATCCGCACGATGTGGGTCAGGTTCTCGACAGCACCGGAGTTGCCGTACGAGTTGGCCACCATTGTGCGTGGCCCACATGCCGCAGGTTCGGCGTTCCGTCTACCACTCGAATTTCTCCGTACATCTATAACGATTTTTCGGATATTGATAAGGCAGTTCTGGGAATACAAGCGGCACAGGAATTTTTTGGAGTGAACGCATGAACCTAGAATCGTTGTACCAAGACATTATTTTGGACCACTACAAACACCCGCGCGGCAAGGGATTGCTCGAGAATCCATTGGCGAGCGCCTTCCATGTGAACCCTACCTGCGGCGACGAGATCACTGTCCAGGTTGGTCGCAATGAAGCTGGCGGCCTCGTGATCGGTTACGAAGGACAAGGGTGTTCGATCTCGCAAGCCAGTGCCAGCGTTCTCGTCGAACTCTTGCAAGGCCGGAGCATTCAAGAAAGCGAAGAAGTTCGTCTCGCATTCTTAGAACTCATGCACTCCAAGGGGTCAGGAGATCCTGATGAAGAGGTGCTGGGGGATGCCGTGGCATTCGCTGGTGTCGCAAAGTTTCCGGCCAGAGTTAAATGTGCTCTGCTGGCTTGGATGGCCTTACAGGATGCTGAAATACAAGCTGGTTTATTAAAGACAGGAGAGGGAGCATGAGCGCCGCAACTGAAGATGAGGTATTGGAAGCGATGCGCGATGTGGTCGATCCTGAACTTGGGATCAACGTCGTTGATCTTGGCTTGGTTTATGGGGTCACCATCGATGACACCAATATCGCCACTGTTGACATGACTCTGACGTCGGCAGCATGTCCGCTTACCGATGTGATTGAAGATCAGACCCGGGCAGCGCTGAGTGCTGTTGTGGACGACTTCCGAATCAACTGGGTATGGATGCCACCTTGGGGTCCCGACAAGATCACCGATGATGGACGTGACATGTTGCGCTCGCTGGGGTTCAACCTCTAACAGCGCTCTAGAAATCTGGAATTGCGGCGTAACTGGTAATCGATCCGACGCTCACCCCGTACCCTTGGATCGTGAGTATTGCTACCTTTCATGCGCGGGCTATGTCTGCCCCCGTTCACGTCGTGGAGTTTCACCTCCAAATTTAGATTCGTTTGAATTCCGCGCTGATCCTTTGGATTGGTGTGTTTCCGCTGGTCAGAGCCGGTTTCCCTAGTGAAAGATTTATATACTTCTCAATGATTGTTGCCACAGATGTGGAGTTGCGAGCTGGTGCGCAGCTTTTGTTATCTCAAGCCAGTTTCAGAATCGCTAAAGGCGATCGGATCGGCCTCGTTGGTCGTAACGGCGCTGGTAAAACCACGCTTACCAAGGCCTTAGCCGGCGAAACTTTGCCTACCCAAGGCAAGATCACGTCCACCGGGTCTGTCGGTTACCTGCCGCAGGACCCCGCATCAGGGGATCCAGATGAGCTGGCCCGGGATCGAATCCTCAGCGCCCGCGGACTGCAAGATGTGCTCAAGCGCATGCTCGAGGCTTCGATGGCCATGGATACCCCCGATCCAGATGAGCGGGATCGCGTTGTTGCTCGTTACACCCGTGCAGAGACTGAGTTTGAGGCCCTGGGCGGTTATGCGGTGGAATCGCAAGCTGCATCAATCGCGGCCTCTGTGGGCTTAGATGATCGCATTCTTGGCCAACCGCTAGGCACCCTTTCTGGTGGTCAGCGCAGGCGAGTTGAGCTTGCCCGCATTTTGTTCAGTGGGGCCGAAGTTTTACTTCTCGACGAACCCACAAACCACCTTGATGCTGACTCGATCCGTTGGTTGCGAAAATTCCTGGCTTCCTATGAAGGTGGCTTCATCGTCATCAGCCATGACACGGCTCTGCTGCATGACACGGTCAATAAAGTTTGGCACTTGGATGCCAATCGTCGCGAACTTGATATTTATGCCTTGGGCTGGGAGGCATACCAAACAGCGCGTGAAACTGATGAGCGGCGACGCAAGCGCGAACGCCGAAATGCAGAGCAGCAGGCCGAACAACTTCGCACCCAAGCAAACCGGATGAGGGCCAAGGCTTCAAAGGCGACAGCAGCTCAAAACATGTTTAAACGCGCAGATGCACTTCTTGAAGGTTTGGATGCAACCAGAGTCGCTGACAAGGTCGCCAAATTGCGATTCCCAACTCCAAAACCTTGCGGAAAAGTGCCCCTCACGGCAAAAGGTCTTTCCCGAAGCTATGGTTCATTAGAAGTCTTCACTGACGTTGATTTAGCTATTGACCGTGGCTCCCGAGTAGTCATCTTGGGTCTCAACGGCGCAGGTAAAACAACCCTGCTGCGCATTCTTGGACTGGTAGATCCACCAAACTCCGGCGAAGTACTCCCTGGTTATGGCGCAGTCATCGGTTATTACGCCCAGGAACATGAAACTTTGGATCCAACAGCGACTGTGCTTGAGATGATGAAGCGCAATTCACCGGATCTCGATGACACCAAACAACGCACCGTGCTTGGTTCCTTCTTATTCAGCGGTGACGATGTCGATAAGCCAACAGCAGTTCTCTCGGGTGGTGAAAAGACTCGCCTCGCGCTTGCCTGCTTAGTAGTGTCCGGCGCGAATGTTTTGTTACTGGATGAACCGACAAACAACCTCGACCCTGCAAGTCGTGAAGAAGTACTTTCAGCGCTTCGTTCATATGAAGGTGCGGTGGTCTTGGTGACCCATGATCCTGGCGCCGTATTCGCACTTGATCCAGAACGTGTATTGCTTCTGCCCGATGGCGACGAAGACCATTGGAGCGCCGACTACCAAGACCTTGTTGAACTCGCTTAAAGGAGCTACCCATGGCTAATCACAGCGTCTGGATGACGATGCGGTCGATGTCTAGCGATCGCGCAGTGCTGAAACGAACCTTTGGACCCGGCTTGGTCAGGCGGATCATGGGTTATGCAAAGCCCTATAAAGCAGTCGTCTTTGCTTTATTAGTCACCTTGGTTTTTGTCGCAGTGTTGACGGTTGCCCAACCGTTGCTTTTTCGTCGGATCATCGACAAAGGCGTGTCTGTCGGGGATTCAAGTGTTGTTACCCAGACCGCGCTCATCATCGCTGGTTTAGCAGTTGTTGATGCCATTCTGGGACTCGTCGGGCGTTGGTTTTCCGCACGCATTGGCGAGGGCTTGATCTTCGATTTACGCACTCAGGTCTTCGATCATGTGCAACGTCAGTCGGTGGCTTTCTTTACTCGCGCACAAACGGGGGCATTGATTTCGCGGCTCAACAGTGACGTTATTGGCGCCCAGCAGGCATTCACTTCGACGTTGAGTGGTGTGCTCGGCAACATGATCTCCTTGACGATCGTGCTGGTCACGATGTTCGTGCTTTCGTGGCAAGTCACTATTGCTTCATTAGTGCTTGTGCCTTTGTTCTTGCTTCCTGCACGCTGGATGGGAAGAAAGCTTCAAGAGCTCACTCGCGAACAGATGAAGTTGAACGCCGACATGAGTAATCAGATGTCGGAAAGGTTCAACGTTGCGGGCGCGCTTCTCGTCAAACTTTTTGGGCGACCTGAAGAAGAAGCTGGCAGTTTCTCCGGCAAGGCCTTACGAGTTCGCGATATCGGCGTCAAAATGGCGATGGCGAATCGATGGTTCTTTTCTGCCTTGACGTTGGTGGCTGCCTTAGCAACGGCTGTTGCTTACGGGCTTGGCGGCAATTTAGTTATTAACGGAGTCATCACTTTAGGCACTTTGCTTGCGCTTGTTGGTCTGCTCGCGCAGTTGTATGGTCCTCTGACAGCCTTGTCCAATGTTCGCATTGACATCATGACAGCCTTGGTCTCATTCGATCGGGTGTTTGAAGTGCTCGATCTAACTCCTGCAGTGAGTGATCCCAATTCACCAAAGCATTTCCCCGTGGGTCCTCTGTCATTGAAATTTGATGACGTGAGTTTCACTTACCCAACAGCCCGTGAAGTGTCCCTTGCCTCCCTTGAATCTGTTGCACGCAAAGAAGAACATTTCGAAAATGAACCTGTGCTCAAAGGTATTTCATTTGAAGTACCCGCAGGCACGCTCACTGCAGTGGTCGGCCCTTCCGGTGCGGGCAAAAGCACGATTAGCGCATTAGTTACCCGGCTATATGACGTTTCTGACGGTTCAATACTCATCGGTGATGTTGACGTGCGGGATGTTCGGCAGGGGGAATTGCGTGCTGCTCTGGGAGTTGTGACCCAAGATGCACATTTGTTCCACGACACCATCGGATCAAATCTTCGTTATTCCTATCCAAAGGCAACCGATGATGAAATTTATGAGGCATTAAAAGCAGCTCAAATTGTCGATCTCGTTCGCTCCTTGCCAAATGGCCTCAACACGGTTGTAGGTGACCGTGGTCATCGACTCTCCGGTGGTGAGAAGCAAAGACTCGCACTTGCTCGAGTTCTACTGAAAAGTCCGAGGTTACTTATTCTCGATGAAGCTACCGCTCACCTAGACAGTGAGAGCGAAGCAGCTGTGCAACGTGCCCTAGACGGAGCTCTCGTTGGTCGCACGTCCATTGTCATCGCACATCGACTGTCGACGATCCGTAACGCTGACCAGATCCTGGTGATCGCCGATGGCACGGTAGCTGAGCGAGGCACTCATGATGAGTTACTCGCAGATCAGGGGTTGTACGCGGATCTTTATCGGACTCAATTCGCCACTACTGAATAACTAAGGCTGATGAACGAGCGCCCGCTTTTTGTCATCTGCCGCTTCACGTCTTAAAAAGACAAACCATCCAACTATTCCCACAAGTGCAAACAGCAACCACTGACCCGCATACGACATATTTTGCACTTCATCGATTTCGGGTGTTGGAACCATAATGAGTTCGGGTTGCTTCGGGGAGGTGAGTTGTAGGTATCCCGGAGCGCTGGCCGCGCTTGGCAAAACGTCTTTACCCGGCGCCGGGATCATTCCGGTCGGCAGACCCGCCAAATCCGACTTTGAAACTTCTTCGTAGAAGCGCCACGCGCCTACAAGTGTTTGCTCGCCGATTGGGGCGGCGACAATTGGCGGCATGGTGGTCGCTGCCCCTGAAGCCGAGAACCAGCCTCGATTAACCCAAACAGTGTGACCGTTTCGCTCGGTGAAAAGTGTCATCACCCAGTAGCCATTCGTGCCATTGAGTGGACGCTTTCGCACCACCACTTGTGACTGTGAGTCAAAGGTTCCGGTGGCCGTAAAGCGATTCCATTCAGCGGCGTCCAACAAGTTGGAATCCGATGGTAATGCCGTTGGGGAAAGTGTGGCGGCGCTCTCTAGCGCAATGCGCTCTTCGCGTTTCATTTCAGCGCGACTGAATTGCCAGTGGCTCAGGAACCCAAAAGCCGCGATCAGTGTCACAACGAGAATAGTGAATCCGATCCACCGTTTGGTGCGAAGAAGTGCGAGCACTGGGTTAACTGGGCTCAGAAGTTGGATCGTGAATAATTCCGGTGATCACCTTAGATGTGCCACTGGCCGGCAAAGCTGTCTGAATTCCTGGAGCTACGCCTAAATCACCAGCGGTGTCCTTGTCTTGACCTGCGTTTGCGATCACCACGGCTACATAAGGCAGAACGACCGCGCCCGCAATCAACACCCACCTAGGCCAACCGGGCACAAAAATGGCTGCGATGACGCAACCGGTGCGAATTGCCATCGAAAATAGGTATTTGCGAGTGCGGCCCATCTGTTCTTGGCTTAGGGATCGTTGCGCAGCAGTGACGTTGAAAACATCGCCGTTTCCAGGGCCTTGATCGGGGAGGGGCTTCAAGCTCACGGGTAGAGCCTACGCCTGCGTTTGGGGTGCGGTGTACCGTCCGAGCATGAATCGCACCTATGGGATTACTGAAGTCGTTGGCACCTCGAATGATGGTATTGATGCGGCTATCCGTAACGCAGTTAGCCGGACGTCCAAGACCATCCGACATTTGGACTGGTTTGAGGTCACCCAAGTTCGCGGATACGTCCGCGACGGCGAGGTTGACCACTTTCAGGTCTCACTCAAGGTTGGATACCGCATGGAAGATCAGAACGCCCAATAGTTGAAGAAAGGGACATTCATGTCTCGAGTTGCCTTAGTTACCGGTGGAAACCGCGGAATCGGGCTGAGCATCGCTTTGCAGCTTCGTAATGCCGGCTACACCGTTGTTGTCGGAACTCGTTCCGGAACTGCACCTGATGGGCTCAATGCTGTCACGATGGATGTCGCAAACACTGCGTCCATCGATGCCGGCTTCACCGAAATTGAAGAAAAGTTTGGCCCCGTGGAAATCTTGATTGCTAATGCTGGAATGACACGAGACACGCTGTTGATGCGGATGTCAGACGACGACATCGATGAGGTCCTCAACACCAACCTCGCGGGTTCCATCAAATTGGCACGTCGTGCGCTACGCAGCATGCTTAAAGCACGCTATGGCCGCATTATTTTCATGTCGTCAGTTGTTGGAATTATTGGCTCGGCAGGGCAGGTGAATTATTCAGCCGCAAAATCAGGCCTCATCGGGGCTGCACGGTCATTGGTCCGCGAGGTCGGTGGACGCGGCATCACCGTGAATGTGCTTACCCCTGGTTTCGTCAACACAGATATGACCGCCGAACTAGGTGAAGAACGCCGCGCGCAGATCGTCAGCATCGTGCCCTTGGGTCGTTATGCTGAACCCGAAGAAATAGCCACAGTCGTGGAATTCCTCGTTGGTGATGGTGCGGGTTACATCACGGGCGCGGTTATCCCCATTGATGGCGGATTAGGAATGGGCGACTAGCGCTCGAACGAGAGGATTTACGTGGGCATTCTTGAGGGCAAGAACATCGTTATTACCGGTGTTCTTACTGACCAGTCCATCGCTTTCCACGCTGCACGCTTGGCTCAGGAAGAGGGCGCCAATGTCGTACTGACTGGTTATGGTCGCGGACTTTCGCTCACCAAGCGGGCAGCAGGTCGGCTGCCAAAAGCTGCTCCCGTTCTTGAACTGGATGTTGTGAATCAAGAGCATCTAGATGCCTTGGCTGGCGGAATTCGCGAACATATGGATTCGGTCGACGGTGTCCTGCACTCAATCGGTTTCGCGCCGGCAGAGGCTCTCGGTGGCAACTTTCTTCACACTTCGTGGTCTGACGTTGCGATCGCGCTTGAAGTATCGGCGTTTTCCTTCAAGTCCTTGGCTATGGCCTGCCTGCCGCTTATGGGTAAAGGCGGATCAGTCGTCGGCTTGGACTTCGACTCTGCGATGGCGTGGCCAAAATACGACTGGATGGGCGTTGCTAAGGCGGCTTTTGAAAGCACCTCGCGCTACTTAGCTCGCGACCTAGGTCCCAAGGGCATTCGGGTGAATCTCGTAGCTGCAGGACCAATTCGCACGATGGCTGCAAAGGGCATTCCGGGTTTCGACAGTTTTGAAGAGGTGTGGGCCACTCGTTCGCCAATTGGCTGGGATCTCGACGATCCAGCACCTGCAGCTAAAGCGTGTATCGCGCTGATGTCTGATTGGTTCCCAGCTACTACCGGAGAGATCGTGCACGTTGACGGTGGAGTTCACTCCCAGGGAGCTTAAGCATGGCGCTTGGCACGTTGGTGTTGTTACGCCACGCGAAATCTTCCTATCCTGATGGCGTCATTGATCATGAGCGGCCGCTCAACCACCGTGGTCGCCGCGATGCTGCACAAGCGGGTGTCTGGCTAAAGGAACACGCAGGCGATTTATTGAGTGCAATGCCTGATGTGATTGTTTCAACGGCTGTGCGTGCGCAACAAACGTGGAAAATTATTTCTGAGATTTTTGTAGTTGATCACGTTGATGATGAGCGACTCTATGACGCAGCTGTATCTACGATTATTGATGTTGTGCGCGATAAAATCGAAGCTGGCGTTGATGTCTTGGTGGTGTCTCATAATCCTGGGCTAGAACAATTGGCCATCTATCTGACCCAAGGTCAGGCAACTGCAAATCCAGAATCAGCGTTGAGTCATATGCCGACGTCGTCACTTGTGCTACTGCGTTTCAAGGATGCTGACTGGTCAGATCAAAGTGCGGAACTTATTGAGTTTGTTGTTCCGCGTGGTTAGCAGGCCTATAGACCCGGAGCGGGAGTGACGAATCCGGCTAGTGTGTCGGCGTCTTCAATGTCTTCCCGCGTGATGCCAAGTAAATAGAGCACGGAGTCTAAATACGGAACGTTCACGGAAGTGTCAGCAGCATCGCGCGCAGCAGCCTTGGCGTTGAATGCAACACCTAATCCGGCAGCCTCAAGCATGTCAATGTCGTTGGCACCGTCACCGATGGCGATAGTTCGACGCATCGGAATACCAAATTCGGCAGCGAATTCCTCGAGGGCTTGACGTTTTCCGAGTCGATCAATGATTGGACCCTCTACTAGACCAGTGAGGAACCCATTCTCGACACCAAGTCGATTGGCGCGAAGTCGATCGATGCCAAGGTCATCGGCGATTGGGCTAATGACCTCAACAAAGCCACCCGATACCAAGCACACTCGATAACCCAAGGTTTTCAAAGTTCGACAAAGAGTACGAGCACCTGGTGTCAGCGAAATCTTGTCGCGAACTTTGGCTATTGACTCGACGGGAAGCCCTTTGAGTAGGGCCACTCGTTCACGCAGTGAAGCGGCAAAATCAAGTTCACCGGCCATTGCGCGTTCGGTAATGCTGGCGACTTCGTTCAGCACGCCCGCTTCATGTGCGAGCAGATCAATGACTTCATTTTGGATGACCGTGGAATCGACGTCCATGACAACTAAATGTTGTCCACGCCTATCTAGCCCGGCATCTTGAACAGCAATGTCTGCACCAGTTTCGAAGGCAGCCTGGGCAAGTGCACGCCGAATACTTGTTGTCGTGGCACCAGAAGCTTCAAACAGAATTGCAGTGACGGGGTAGCTTGCAATCCGTCGGATTCGATCGACGTTGGCGCCACGTTCGGTAAGTTCTTGGGCAACTCGCGTGATGGCTTCAGGGCGCAGCGGGGATCCGAGCAAGATGATTTGTATGCGATCGCGTTTCTTAGTTGAACTTTCGGCAACATCTTGCTCGATGGATAGTTCAAGTTGCAGGCTCGTAGCCAAAGCGGTGACGGTCGCGATCGTGCCATCGACCAGGCTAGATTCAATGTCAATCAGAGCGGTGAGTACCAGTCGGTCTCGAATGACGAGCTGCTCGATATCGCGCACTATTGCCGAGGGTTCAAGCTGGGTGAAAAGACCTTTAGTCACGCCAGGTCGATCCTGGCCGGACAGCGTGATTAACAAGGTCTGGGTGCTCATGACATACCAACGCTAGCCGCTACCCGGATCTTGGTGCGAGTCCGGCTAGGGTCATTGCGTGCCTGAGGTTCTGAAATGTGCTGACATCGTCGTGCGACGCGGGGCCAGACATCTGGTTGATCATGTTGACTGGGTGGTAAATGAGGGTGAACGTTGGGTGATTTTGGGCCCAAACGGTGCTGGTAAAACCACATTGATGCTCGTGTGCTCGGGCCGGATGTTTCCGACCTCGGGCCTTGTTGAGCTACTGGGGGAGCGCCTAGGCAAGACAGACATGGCTGAGTTGAAGCCGCTGATCGGTTGGGCCAGTAGCGCAATGATGAATGACATTCCGCCCAGCGAACGGGTTGGCGATGTGGTGCTCACAGGCGCGTATTCGGTCACGGGACGCTGGCGGGAAGAGTATGAAAGCACCGATGTGGTGCGGGCGGCCAAATTGATGTTTGCCTGGGGGTTAAGTCACCTGGCTCGGCGCACCTTTGGCACCCTGTCAGAAGGCGAACGCAAACGCACCTGTATTGCTCGTGCCCTGATGTCTAATCCGGAGTTGCTCCTTCTTGACGAGCCTGGAGCCGGGCTGGACTTGGGGGGACGTGAAGACTTAGTTTCTCGCATGTCCGAACTGGCTTTGGATTCGTCTGAGCCAACACAGATTTTGATTACTCACCACGTAGAAGAGATCCCTGCTGGTTTTACGCATGCACTCTTGATGCGTGATGGCAAAGTCGTCGCCCAGGGTGCGATTGCAGATGTCATCACCGGCCCTTGGTTAAGTGCCACGTTTGGACTGCCTATCAAGGTTTCCCGCGATGGTGAACGCTTCTTAGCGATGCGCGATGCCTAACAACCGTATTTGGACGGTGCCAAACGCACTAAGCGTTACTCGACTTGTCGGAGTGCCGATTTTCCTATGGTTAGTTTTAGTACCCAAGGAAGATGGCTGGGCATTTCTGGTGCTTGCCATTGCTGGCGTTACCGATTGGCTCGATGGAGCCCTCGCACGGGCGCTGAATCAGCAGAGTCGAATAGGCGAGATTCTTGACCCCGCCGCGGATCGCCTGTACATCGCAGCCACCATCATTGGGCTGGCCATTAGGGGGATTATTCCTTGGTGGCTCGTCGTGATTTTGGTTGCAAGAGATGTGATGTTGCTTGGGTTGATTCCACTCTTGCGTAAACACGGAATGCTGACCCTTCCAGTGACGATGGTTGGTAAGGCGGCAACCTTTTGTTTGTTGTGGGGATTTCCGACCTTGCTTTTGAGTTCTTTTGACAGTTGGCTTGGTGCCATCGCCGGTGCAGCTGGTTGGGCGTTCGCGCTGTGGGGTACAGGCTTGTATTGGTGGGCAGGCATTGACTACATCAGATCGGCCAGAGCTCTGTCGTCGCCGTCGCGCTAGTTTGGCCATGGCATAGAGTTCGATCACTGTCAGCATGTGAAAGGGACGCCATGAATCCGCAAGAGCTTCGCTACACCGCCGAACATGAATGGGTTCGACTTGTCGGAGATGTGGCCGAGGTCGGCATCACTGCCTATGCCCAAGAAGCGCTCGGAGACATTGTCTACGTCAGTTTGCCCAAGGTTGGGGATTCAGTAGCCGCGGGAGACGCCTGTGGAGAGGTTGAATCCACCAAAAGTGTCAGCGATATTTACGCCCCACTCACTGGCACAGTGACCGAGGTTAATGACGTGCTCGATGCCAGCCCTCAGACCATTAACGAGGCTCCTTATCTTGGGGGCTGGCTCTTTAAGGTGAAATTAACGAACCCAACTGAGCCAGAGGCGCTGCTGAGCGCTGACCAATACGAGGAGCAAACGCGCGCCTAGTAGTCGCGACTTGTGTCACAAGGTAGATTCTCATCATGCAACAGTGCCCGTCTTGCGCTAAATCGGTACCCATCGATGCGCATTTTTGCCCTGACTGTGGGGCAAACCTGCAGCAGAATCTCGAGTTCACTGGTGCAATCACTTCGGTAATTCCCTTGGCTGGCTCCGGCACCAGCGGTTCGATTGCTGCGGTTGGGGCTGGAAAGCAGCCGGGCATTAAAGCTGGTTCGGCGATGCTCGTAGTTCATCGTGGACCTGGTGAGGGTACCGAGTTCCCACTTGACGCTGCCAAAGACGTGGTCACTATCGGGCGGGCGCCAGAAGCTGATTTATTTTTTGATGATGTAACTGTAAGTCGCAGACATGCAGAGATTCGTCGCGGTGCTCAAGGCTGGAGTATTCGCGATGTCGGAAGTTTGAACGGTACGTATGTTAATCGAAAGCGTGTGGATGATCATCATCTCGCTGGCGGTGATGAACTTCAGATTGGCCGATTCCGGTTCGTATTTCTAGTCGGAACACAATCATGAGTGAAGCACCGCGCATCATCGTTGGCACAATAAGTATTGGCGAAGTTCTTTCGCTGCTCAAGCGTGAATTTCCCGATGTATCTATTAGTAAAATTCGATTCCTTGAAACTGAAGGTTTGGTCACACCCGAGCGAACACCTTCGGGGTATCGCAGGTTCACTGAACGAGATATTTCTCAATTACGCGCAGTACTCACGCTACAGCGAGATCAATACTTGCCACTTAAAGTTATCCGTGAGCATTTAGATTCTGAACCCGCGGATACACCATTGGTAGTTGCTGGTTCCGGGCTGCGCCCCGATGACTTCCGAGCTGGGGCTGGTCGCGTACGGATGACTCGCACTGAGCTGGCAGAACTAGTTGAATTACCTGAAGCCACTGTTGCTCAGCTTGAGGCGTTCGGATTGATCACGGTGACTGCTGGCGGACATTACGACGAAGATGCACTGGCTGTGGCGACAGTTGTGGCTCGGTTATCGGAATTTGGAGTTGAACCCCGGCATCTGCGTTCTTTTAGAGTCACTGCCGATCGAGACAGCGGGCTTGTTGAGCAAATTGCTACTCCGTACTCCAAACCGCGGGATCGTGAAGCTGCCGCCCGCGCTCAGGAAACCATTCGGGAATTGGCGTCATTATTTGTACAACTGCATGCAACTCTGCTTCGCGCGGAACTCGTTCGCGGAGGCAAGGTCTAGGGCTTAGGCTTGTGCCGTGCACGCTTTGGAGTTCATAGGTGTCCGAATGGAGATGCCTTCGAATACGCCGATCGTCCTACTCAAAGAAGTAGGCGGCTCTCGGGTTATTCCTATTTGGATCGGAGCCGTTGAGGCGACCGCCATTGCCTATGCCACCCAAGGGGTGGTGCCACCAAGGCCGATGACTCACGATCTCATCAAGAACCTGCTCATGGCTCTGAACGTTGAATTGACTGAGGTTCGCATTGCTGACCTCATTGATGGGGTTTTCCATGCCGCTCTCATCTTCTCTAACGGGGTAGAAGTCAGTGCTCGGCCATCTGACGCTGTGGCCTTGGCTCTGCGCCTAGGAGTACCAATCACAGCTGCTCCGTACGTCCTCGAGGAAGCGGGTATCGAGATGCCCGATGAGGAAGAGGATGAAGACGAAGTACAGCAATTCCGAGCCTTCTTGGACGAGATCTCTCCCGAGGATTTTCAATAAAGAACCCTCATCTGGAGGTTCAGACTTTGCTCCGCAAAACACCGTGTGTTGCGTTGACCCGGGTACTACTTAGTTCGTAACGTCGGTCTTGCCCACTTCCCCCAGTGGTTCCCAGGTGCACAGGAGGCAATTCGTGAACGCTGATCAACCACAGGTTGACCTGCAAGGTGCATTATTTGATGACGCGGATCTGCGGCCATTGCCAGCAGATATTGGGTATCGGGGGCCGATTGCCTGCTCAGCTGCCGGGATCACCTATCGCCAGTTGGATTATTGGGCTCGAACTGAACTTGTAGTGCCCAGCGTTCGCGGTGCACACGGATCAGGAACACAGCGTCTTTATAGCTTCCGCGATATTTTGGTGTTGCGCATTGTGAAGCGACTGATCGACACGGGCGTCTCGTTACCAAATATCCGGGCTGCAGTTGATCACCTTGCGCTGAGGTCAAGTGAAGACGTTGCTCGCATGACTCTTATGAGTGATGGGGCAACGATTTACGAATGTCGCAGTGCAGACGAAGTCATTGACATCGTTCGCGGTGGCCAGGGAGTCTTTGGTATCGCGATCGACAGTGTTTGGCGCGAGGTCGAAGGAACCCTGGCAAACTTGCCAGGGGAGCGTCCAGACGGTGAATCTGTGATCTCCAACGATGCATCAGATGAACTTGCAGCCCGACGTGCGCGCCGCGTAGCCGGCTAAAAACCTGCTCGGTTATAGTTGAACTGCTGATTGACCCCACGCGGGAGAGTCTTGCCATCACAGCCTGTGATGCTAGGCGCCGAAGGAGCAAATCTCCCCGACAACCTCTCAGGCAAAAGGACCGCATGGGGAAGGCACCTCTGGAAGGTGGGCTTCGGCCCCACCGACGGTGAAACTGATGCGAAGCATCGGGAAACTCTCAGGTCGCGATTATCGCGGGAGACAGAGGGGGAGATGACACAGTCGTGTCTTCGACCCTGGGAGAAGTATGTCCGCGCATGAGTTCACCTTCGTTGATCGTCATATCGGCCCAGATGAAACTGCTGTCGATCACATGCTTTCAACCCTTGGCTACCCAGACCTTGACGCGCTGACTGCTGCGGTTGTTCCTGAGGTCATTGCGTGGACCCAAGCGCTGAACCTGCCACCAGCTCTCGACGAGGCTGAGGTACTTGCTGAATTGCGTGGACTTGCGGCCAAGAACACTGTTCAGGTCAGCATGATTGGTCTGGGCTACTACGACACCCATACGCCCGCGGTAATTCGGCGCAACGTTCTTGAAAATCCAGCTTGGTACACGGCATACACGCCATATCAGCCAGAAATTAGTCAAGGTCGACTCGAGGCGCTGATCAATTTCCAAACGATGATTGAAGATCTCACGGCGCTACCTGTTGCCGGTTCATCGCTCCTTGATGAACCGACTGCGGCTGCGGAAGCTATGACGTTGGCGGTACGTCAGGGACCTAAAGGAGTGTCACGTTTCCTAGTTGATTCAGATACCCATCCACAAACTCTCGCGGTGTTGCAGACTCGTGCTGAACCCATTGGTGTGGAGTTGGTTCTTGCTGATCTTGAGAAGGAATTTCCTGCAGGCCCGTGGTCAGGGGTTCTCGTGAGTTACCCAAGTTCTTCTGGGGTAGTCAAAGACATCAAAAAGATTATTGATGAAACCCACGCCCACGATGCAATCGCTGTTGTCACAGCTGATCTCTTAGCCCTCACCTTGTTGACACCTCCGGGTGAGCTTGGCGCTGACGTTGTCGTGGGTAGTGCGCAGCGCTTTGGCGTACCAATGGGCTTTGGTGGCCCACACGCTGGGTATATGTCAGTGCGTGCAGGTCTTGAACGTTCGTTACCTGGTCGACTTGTCGGTGTGAGTGTTGATGCTGATGGCAACACCGCGTATCGCTTGGCTTTACAGACCCGTGAACAACATATTCGTCGGGAAAAGGCAACAAGCAATATTTGTACCGCCCAGGTTTTGCTTGCAATTATTTCTGCGATGTACGCCAGCTATCACGGTCCAGTTGGACTCACCGCAATGGCGCAGCGCGTTCATCGATCAGCATTAACTTTGCGCGCTGGACTAAAGGCGCTAGGCGTGGCAACAGGGGATCGACCGATCTTTGACACGGTTCAATGGAGCGTGCCCGGTCGGGCTCAATTTATTGCTGACGCAGCTGCGGCGGCTGGGATCGCTATTCGCGTTGTCAATGACGACACTGTTTCTGCATCAACTGATGAAGTGTCAAAAAATGAACATGTCGAGGCACTTTGGCGTGCCACTGATCCGAATTCAACTCTGATCTTCGCTGACGTATCGCAGAGTGTTGAAATTCACGCGACGCGGACCTCGCCGTTTCTGTCCCACCCTGTTTTCACCACTCACCACAATGAAACATCCATGATGCGCTATCTGCGCAAACTTGCTGACCTAGATATTGCTCTTGATCGCGCCATGATTCCACTGGGTTCATGCACCATGAAACTCAATGCAGCAACTGAAATGGAAAGCATCACATGGCCAGAATTTGCTGGTCTACATCCGTTTACCGCTTTAGAAAATGCGAAAGGCTCGATTGAGCTTATCCAGAATCTCGAAAATTTCCTGGCTGAAGTTACCGGCTATGACGCTGTTAGCGTGCAACCAAATGCTGGTTCGCAAGGCGAATTTGCTGGACTTCTCGCGATCCGCAGTTACCACTTAGCGCAGGGGGACACCGATCGTGATGTGTGTCTGATCCCAAGCAGTGCGCATGGAACCAACGCAGCTAGCGCTGTCATGGCTGGCATGAAAGTGGTCGTGGTCAAGTGTGATGAGCACGGCAACGTTGATGTGAGTGACTTGAAAGAGAAAATCGCTACTCACTCGGACAGTCTCTCGGCATTGATGATTACCTACCCATCGACTCATGGAGTGTTCGAAACTGCAGTGACCGATATTTGCGCGCTCGTGCATGATGCTGGCGGTCAGGTGTATGTCGATGGCGCCAATCTCAATGCACTTGTTGGATTAGCCAAACCTGGAAAGTTCGGCGCTGATGTATCGCATTTGAACCTGCACAAGACCTTCTGTATTCCACACGGCGGCGGTGGCCCAGGCGTTGGTCCTGTTGGCGTTCGAGCCCACCTAGCGCCGTATTTGCCGTCGCACCCTTTGCGTCCGGAGGCCGGACCATTGGGGCGTGGGCACGAAGATGGGGGAGTGGGTCCGGTAAGTGGGGCACCGTGGGGTAGCGCCGGAATTCTTCCTATTCCTTACGCTTACATCAGGCTTATGGGTGGTGAAGGACTCAAGCGTGCAACGCAGGTGGCGATCTTGTCGGCAAATTACATTGCTGCGCGACTCAACGACCACTTCCCAGTTCTGTACACCGGAAGTACCGGGCTAGTTGCGCACGAGTGCATCCTGGATGTGCGACCTATTACGGCAGCGTCTGGAGTCACCGTTGATGACATCGCCAAGCGTTTAATGGATTACGGCTTCCATGCGCCCACGATGTCATTCCCAGTTGCGGGCACCTTGATGATAGAACCAACTGAATCCGAGGATCTTGCTGAGATCGACCGTTTCATCAACGCGATGATTGCGATCAAACACGAAATCGATCTCGTCACTGCAGGGGAGTGGCCAATCGAGGAAAGCCCACTTCGCAATGCACCGCATACTGCGGATTGTGTTATCGGTGAGTGGACTAAGCCGTATCCGGCTCGCCTAGGTGCTTACCCCACTGGCAAGGTTTCACCATCGAAATATTGGCCGCCAGTACGTCGCATTGATGGTGCCTTTGGCGACCGCAATCTGGTGTGTAGTTGCCCGTCGATTCAAGAGTTGTCTGTTTAGCGGGGGTAACGCAGCACTCCTGTTGTTGAATAGGTTGCGATGAGCTGGCCGCTGAGATCAAGGATGCTTCCTTCACCATGGAGGCGTCCTTGGCCCGCGTAACGTGTGGTTGAGCGCAAGATGATGCCTGAAGCCAGATCGGCTGGCTCGAGCAAGGTGATGTTTTGTACCAGCACGTTGCCTGCCATTCGGCCAGCAGAAGCTTGCGGCATTTCTTTAAACTCACGAACCGAGGCCATCACTGCAGGCTCGGTTGCAAGTGCTACGAGTGCGCGAGCCATCGAAGGTGTCGGCTGGGCATCTAACCAGTAGTTTACGGCTGCCAACTCTTCGCCGGACCCCTGCCAGTGTCGCGCATGCTCAGGCCAAAGGCCCGCGCTGGTGGGTTCCCAATCAGAAACATCAAGTGGTGTGGCACCTGGATTTCGGTGATGGATGAAATCATCTTCATCAACAGTCAACATGATTTCACTACGCGAAACGACAACATCGCCCTGGCAGTACGTCAAGGTCAAAAACGCAAACGAACGACCGTTCTGCAAAGTATCGACCTTGATGCGCGCTGGCTTGCCACTCTCACCGCTGTTGGCGAAAACAGTTTGAATCGAAATAACTCGTTTGCCGGGCGCTGCTAATTCAGCAACGAGCACAAGCTGAAAGAGTTGGAAGGCACCAAAAATTCCGCCATGCGCTGTGTGCGTAGTCTCTACTGCAAACTCGAGACCATCTTGATTGATGCGCGACAATATTTCGATGTTTTCAGCCACAGTAGGCATGATTTTTAACCCTTGTCAGTATGTGAAATAAGCGTCGTGCCGAGAAAAAGGATTTAGCCTCGTGGATCACCAGGAATCTGAATATCGGTGAAGCGCATTGGTGCGCCAAAGGTGTCGGCTGGATCTGCAAGCAGGGTGTGCTCGTCACGGGCAATGATTTTGACATTCTTGGAGGCCAAGAACTTCTCAGCGCGATCAAGATCAAGCACTTGCCATGCAACTGCGTGGCACATGTCGCCATTCAATGCGAGGTCTTTGCCAGCAATGGATTCAGCTTCGAGTGGCTGGGCGATCTCAACGATGGTGTTTTCGCCAACGAGTACATACACGTTACGTGTACCGGTCAGGTCTGAGGTCGACTCATGGAGCTTCTTGCCCATCAATGTGCCGGTAAACAGGTTCACAGCCTTGTCGATGTCGGCTACGACCACAGTTGCGTAAGAAAGGCGAACGAGGCCTAGTGGCTGCTTTTCCCAAGCCAACTCGTCAAAGTCAGGGGAGTAGCGTGGATCAACGGGCATCACATGTGGGTAGAACTCAAGTTGAGTGTGGGTATCGCGTGGGTGCGTGAAAAGCGAGCCCGAGGTAGGGCGCTCCGGCAAAGCCACTCCACCGTCGGTGACGACTCGAACACCCAGATCGGTCATTTGCTGCCAGGCTGCACCGACATCGTCCAGGTACCAGGCCAGTGAATGCCAATGCTGGCCAAAACGTGCATAGAAACGTCCAACCGGCATTTCCTCTGCGCCAGGAATCTTGCTTGCAGCCATAGGTTCGATAATTGCGTCGCCAATAACAACCAAGGACGCGTCACGCTTCTCGATCTCAGAGAAACCGTTGTCCATGATGCCGCGAGTGGGCTGGAAGATTTCGTCGTACCAAGCATCAAGCTCAGCAAGATCATCAGAGATATGAATAATGTGAAAGAGTTTTCCGATTTTGAACGTCATGATGGCTCTCCGATGCGCTTGTTGATCGTTTGATTGAAGCGGACGATACGCACTTTTTCAGTGCTGCACCCGTAAATGGCGGAAGTTGATCGAATACTGACAGGAGTGGTCTTATGCCATTGCCAAAAGAAGTGTCATAATGTACATTATCGGCTTAAATATATGGTCACAGTTTTGTACCGAACCACTTTACGAACTGCAAGAATGCTGTCCTGCCTCCGGAGGAAACATGACCGTTCATACGATTTCACACATCGCCATCAATGGATTAGACGCCGATGCTTACGGTGCTTTGTACGTTGATTCGTTGGGGCTCAATTTGGTGCGTCGGGTGCATACCAATATTGAAGCTAATACGGATGCAGAGATCTCGCAGGCGTACGAACACGAAACCATCATCATCAACAATGGCGAGCGCGGCGTGTCCATCGAAGCCATCTGTCGCACTATCGCTCGGCCAGAAGATTTGCCTTATCCAATGGATCCCATTCAGCTGGGCGTAGATCGGATCTATGTGCAGTCAGCAAACCACGAAGGCGACGATGTCGTTATTACTGATCCTGACGGCACAAAAATACAGGTCTCGGCGGGCGATCGAAGCTACATCAAGGGCATTCGTATGTTGGTCCCTGATTACCAAAAATCACGCGAATTCTGGCCGGCAACACTTGGCCTTGAGGTTAATGACGCGCCCGAAGGTACTGAGTTCCAAGGCTTCATCGATGTACGCAGCGGTACAGACATGTTTCGTATTGAATTAGAGCAATCGTCTCTCCCAGTTATTCCTACCAACGGTTATCAACTTGGTGCAGGGCGTTTGGCATTCACTGTTGATGATGTGGAGGCAACTTTGGAACGCGCCTTAGCTACCGGAGCCCAGGAGTTTGGCAACCTAGGGCGTTTTGAACTTGGACCAGTGACCATGGTTGCCGGATTCTGGCTGGAACCTAGTGGCGTGGTGATTCAGGCCTTGCAATTCATTAAGAAGTAGCATCCAGTTTTCTTACCCTTGTCGTGACATCTGCAGTGTTTACGATCACCAACGTTAAGGATTTTCTGAATCGATGATGCCAAATAAGTACTCAAGCGCATCATTAAAGGCGTCGTAGGTTTCCAACTCGGCAATTTCTTGTCTAGTAAACCAACCGGCTGCCTTATTTTCCCATTGCAACTCATCGGGCGGTTGAAAACGGTCACTGACTTGCACTACCACGGTCGTATAAGCCCAGGTTTCATGCACATGTTGGGCGTGGTGGCCTAGAACATCAACTTGGATATCGATCTCAATCTCTTCGCGAAATTCTCTTAATGCGCCCTGAACCGGGGTTTCCCCGGACTCTAAGGCTCCCCCAGGCAGCGCCCATTGGCTTCGACCGCCCTCTACATTGTCACCTCGCTGTGCGAGGAAGAAGGTCTCAATGCCATCGGTGTCTACATGCCGAATGAATACTCCAGAGGCACCATGAAGACCCCAACGCCGTTCGCCATTGGGGAAAAAGACGAATCCGTCGCCACTGGCTCCCCATGGCACAGGAACCCGTACTGGCTCCCCCTTTTGGGCTGCCTGTGCCATAAATTCCTGATGCCACTCCATAGTGGGACACTTTACGTCGAATGGACCCCCGTTAGTGTCAGTAACGCGCGGTACGGTTACCCCATGAATCGCTCACGGGTCGCCAGCCTCCTGCTGGCCGGCCTTGCCACCATCTGGCTACTCGTGGGAGCCAATCTTGGACTCACGGGCGCAGTGGTCAATGCTACCTGGCTCATTTTGGGCCTCAGTGGTGCTTTGGGAGCTATTTGGATGGCATGGAGCCCTCGCGCACAGTCAATTCATGAACAAGACAGATCAATTGATCAGACCTTTACCGAACTGTGACCTCTTCACCATATTTCTAGCGGAATATTAAACCGTTCAAAGTGTTGAAGTTGATGGAACCACCGAAGCGTTATGGCCGTCCAATACCGCAGAAGGTGCATTTCTAGGTGAAGGAGTAGCGCGATGAATGAGTTATCAATGCGGGGTTCACGAATCGGTGCGCTCAGTTACGAAAACGATCTACATGTCGTCCCGGCCCAACGTCAGACTCTTCAGTATGTGTGTAGTGAGGGTCATTCGACTGTGGTGCCATTTTCCACAGAAGCCGAAGATATTCCACATATCTGGGGTTGTCGCTGTGGCCGGGAAGCTCAAGCCACCGGACATCTTGAAAAGATGGCATCAACAGATATCAAGGAAGAACGTTATGTACGCACCCATTGGGACATGCTGTTAGAGCGCCGAACGATTGCTGATCTTGAAGTTCTACTGAGCGAGCGTTTAGCACTACTGCTTGCGCAGGTCGCTCCAGAGCGCAAGAGTGCGTAGTTTCAACGTTCTATAGAGCCAGAGTCGAAGGGGTCGTCATTCTCATGAATGACGACCCCTTCGATGATTTCTGATCCTTGACTCCAAGAACTCATTCGCCAGTTGATGTTGCCTGGGCTGGTTGACATGTTCGCAAAAGGTGCGGACATTCGTTTTTGTAAATAAGGAATAAGACACAGCAATGCAAAAATATCTGTCCAAATTCCGGGAATCATAAATAGCACTCCAGCGAGCACCTGAAATGCCAATGTTGCTGGTGGTACCTCTTGGCGGTGGGCAGCATCAAGCGCGCGTCGTCCGGCATGTTTAAAAACTAACCAGCCAATCGGTATTCCCGATACGTAGATGACGAACGTCCATCCGAATCCGAGCCAAATAATGAGTGCCCAAGCAGTAGAAACTTCGAGAAGCGGATAGCCGAAGATCAATAAACGTTTGAGCATAATTACTGGCCTTTTCGCTGTTCTTCAGCGCGACGCTTAGATGCCTTTCGTCGTACACGGGTGATGCGATCGTCGAAACCCCAGACGGTCACTCGCCACAGAGCTTCAACAACAATCTTCTGACTCATTTTGCTCGACCCTGCCGTGCGTTCGACAAAAGTAATAGGTACTTCAATCACTTTCAAATTTCGCTGCGAAGCCCGCCATGCCAGGTCAACCTGAAAACAGTACCCCTGGGATGCAACTTCATGTAAATCCAATTTGCGTAAAGCATCCGCCCGAAAAGCGCGATAGCCACCGGTTACATCTCGCAACGGAATGCCGAGCAGCACTCGCGTATAAAGGCTTCCACCCTTGGATAAGAATTGTCGACTCTTTGGCCAATTAACCGTGCCACCTCCCTGGACCCAACGCGAGCCCAACACTAGATCTGCATCGCGCAAAGCTTCGAGAAGTCGAGGCAATTGTTCAGGTTGGTGCGAGCCATCAGCGTCCATCTCAACAACGACGTCATAGCCCTGTTGCAGGGCCCAAGCAAAGCCCGCCAGATAAGCGGCTCCGAGTCCTTCTTTTCCGAGGCGGTGCATCACATGAATATTGGGATCGCGATGAGCAAACTCATCCGCCAAGCGGCCAGTGCCATCGGGTGAATTATCGTCAGCCACAAGAACATGCGCTTCGGGCATACTTTCCCGGACGCGATCCAGAATCACAGGCAACGATTCCAGTTCGTTGAAGGTTGGGATAATCACCAAGATCTGGCCTAAATCTGCGAAGGTCACTGAGACACCTTATGTCGCATTGACCGCTTTCGTCCGATGGCGCGCACCGACAGGAAGCACGCAAGCAATACGGCGGTCAGTGACCAAACGGCAGTCAACGGTTGCCCAAAATAAGCGCTCGGATTCAAGGTCCCGCGCAATGCCACTTCGCGAACAATCCCGCCAACCTCCCCTTCGGGAATCTGCGCCTGGACCGTGCCATCTGGACGAATAAAGGCCGATATACCCGAAGTGGCTGCTACCACAAGGCTACGCCCAGTTTCCAAAGCTCTCATCTGCTCAATGGCCAATTGTTGCTGGGGCTGGGCTGTTGTGGCATAAGTTGCATTATTGGTTTGCACCATGAGAACTCGAGCACCATCGCTAATTAATGGATCAATAACGCTGTTGTAAGCGACTTCAAAGCAGATAACATCCCCGGCCTTCACGCCATCAATATTGAAAATACCGGTAGTCGTCCCGGCAGCGAAGTCTCGTCCGATGCGGTCAAACCGATCAATGAGAGGAGCGAGCAATGATCGAAAAGGTATGTATTCACCAAATGGCACCGGGTGCGTCTTACTGTATTGCTGGCCGGCACCTGTGGC
>WLNQ01000050.1 GCA_009699705.1 Actinomycetota bacterium
ACGTTCATGACATCGGAAAGAACCTTGTCGACATCATCTTGACCAATAACGGCTATAACGTAGTCAACATCGGCATCAAACAACCAATCAACGCAATCATCGAAGCGGCCGTTGCCAATAATGCAGATGCCATTGGTATGAGCGGCCTACTCGTCAAAAGCACCGTGGTCATGCGCGAGAACTTGCAAGAAATGAACGAGCGTGGAATCGGCGAACAATTTCCAGTGCTCTTGGGTGGAGCCGCACTCACGCGTGCTTTTGTTGAGCAAGATTTGCAAGAGATTTATACCGGACAGGTGCGTTACGCGCGGGATGCATTTGAGGGTTTACGTCTCATGGATGCAGTCATGGGTGTGAAGCGCGGGGTTCCCGGAGCCGCCCTACCTGAAGCTCGTAAGCGTCGAGTGACATCAGCTGCAAAAATCACCCTCACCGAACCCGAAGACATGCCGACGAGATCGGATGTTTCAACAAGTGTGCCCGTTCCTGCTGCACCATTTTTCGGTGATCGCATCGTTAAGGGAATCCAGCTGGCTGAATATGTGCCATATCTGGACGAGCGTGCACTCTTCCTTGGCCAATGGGGTTTGAAGCCAACCAGAGGCGATGGGCCTTCGTATCAAGAACTAGTTGAGACCGAAGGTCATCCACGTTTGCGGATGTGGCTGGATCGCATTCAAACAGAAGGCTCGATTGAGCCAGCAGTAGCCTATGGATACTTTCCTTGTTATAGCGATGGCGATGAATTGGTCATCGTGCATTCAGAGGGTCCCAACGCTGGCCAAGAACGCACCCGGCTTGCTTTTCCTCGTCAGCGTCGCGATCGCCATTTATGCATCAGCGATTTCTTCAAATCTAAGGAAAGTGGCGAACTCGACGTAGTTGCCTTCCACATTGTCACGATGGGTGAAGCGGCTTCAAAGGCGACAGCGAAATTATTCGAAGCCGACAACTACCGCGACTATCTGGAGCTGCATGGCCTGTCGGTGCAACTCACCGAAGCCTTGGCCGAGTATTGGCATGCACGTACGCGGGAAGAACTGGGCTTGAACGCAGAAGACAACCCGGACATGGACATCTTGATTGCCAAGCAGGGCTATCGCGGGTCGCGATACTCGTTTGGTTACCCAGCTTGCCCTGATCTTGACCAGCAAGTGCAACTGATGGAACTGCTCAAACCAGAGCGCATCGGGGTGGAGTTGTCCGAAGAATTCCAACTTCATCCTGAGCAGTCAACGAGTGCAATTATCGTGCACCACCCCGAGGCTAAGTACTTCAACGCCACGTGATGCCAGCTGCAGTGCTGTTCGATATGGACGGCACACTCATTGACTCCGAACATCTGTGGCTCAAAGGTGAGCAAACGGTGATGGAGGAAATGGGTGGCGCATGGGGGCCGCAGGATCAAGCTCATTGCCTAGGTGGACCCATTGAGCGAGCCGTTGACTACATGATTGAAAAATCAGACACGAATCATTCGCAGTCTGAGATTCTTGATCGACTACTCGTGGTGATGGGGGAGTTGTATCTTGAAGCCCCATTGCAGTGGTGCCCTGGCGCAAGAGAACTACTTATTGAGACTTTGGACAACCAGATTCCCACCGCGTTGGTAACAGCTTCGTGGCGTCGAATTATTGATGTCGTACATGCAGCAATTAACCACGATCTAGGTCGGGAGGCGTTCACTGTCACGATCGGCGGAGATGAAGTGGCGAGTACTAAACCGCATCCAGAGCCATATGTGACCGCGGCGCACCGGTTAGGCCTGGCAACCCATGAGTGTCTTGCTCTCGAAGATTCGCCACCTGGTGCGGCGTCCGCGCATGCTGCCGGGTGTCGGGTAGTTGCGATTCCGCACATCACGCCCATTCAAAGTCAAAGACATCTTGTTCTTGTTGACACTCTGAAAGGGCAGACCTTGAAATCTCTTTGGCTGCTGACGGCTTAAGTTTTCACTCTCTCTTGAGCATGCGCGTCTTAGGCTTCACCAAGGTTCAGCTTCTCAAAGGAGGTGGATTCCCACATGTGCGTGGGAGGTGGTTCAGGAGTGACGCCGCCATATTGCGGGCATAATTGCTGATAGGAACACCAGCCGCACAAGCGAGAGGGCTTTGGTGAAAATCCAGCGACTACTGCCTGCTGTATTTGGGCACGGATGCCGAGAATCTTTAATTCGGTATTCAGTAAGTCTTGCTCAACAGGCTCATAACGCAAGGCCTCATTGCTTCCTAGATAGAGCACTTGCAACATCGCTGGAATTTCGTCGGTGAGCCGCCACCAGGCCAACGCATAAAATCGCATCTGAAACATGGCCGAGGATTCAAAACCTGTTCGGGGAGCCTTACCAGATTTGTAGTCAACAATTCGGATGAGCCCGCTCGAAGTTTTGTCGACTCGATCAATGAAGCCTCGAATGCTAAATCCCTCGGCAATCTCCACCGCAACCGCCATTTCGCGCGCATGCGGCGCCAACCGAGATGGATCCTCCAGTGCAAAGTACGTTGATAAGAGCGGTTCGACCTTGGCGATCATCGCGTCGGCAAACTGTGCAGCGTTCGCCGGTTCGCTCGGCAATTTCGCATCGGTGAGAAGCGCACGGATACCGGGGGCATCAGTTGCGGCTAATTCCAGCCAGGCCTGCCGGAAAAGTTCCTTGGTTGATTCGATGTTTCGTTCGCGTGCCGGTAAATCAAAGAGCCGTTCCAACGCAGTGTGGATGAGGTTTCCCCGAAGGGCAGCGGCTGAGGGTTCCTCCGGAATGCGGTCAATGCTGCGAAGCCGGAATTTGAGAGGGCAACTTTGGAAATCATTCGCTCGTGAAGGCGATAGCGACGAGGGGAATGAGGGAGTCACCCGGCCAACTCTAGAGACAGCCACCAGTACGCTTGCTGGAATGTCGACAAGTGCACATCGCAAAGGACCATTTCGTGAGGGTGACCTCGCCCAACTCACGGATCCAAAGGGCAAACTGCACACCGTCAAATTAACCTCTGGGAAGGTCTTCCACACTCATAGGGGCGGCGTTGACCACGATGCAATTATCGGTTTGCATTCTGGATCTGTGATTGCAGCAACAGGGGGAGCAGTGTATCTAGTCCTGCGACCCCTACTCGACGATTTTGTACTTTCGATGCCGCGAGGCGCTACGCCCGTATACCCAAAGGATGCTGCCCGCATCGTTGGTCTCATGAACCTGCACCCGGGGGATCGCATAGCTGAAGCTGGAGTTGGATCGGGCGCTTTGACCTGCTCCCTACTCAAAGCCATCGGCGACCACGGCCAGCTCTTCAGTTACGAGCGACGCGAAGAATTCGCCAAGGTTGCCGAGACAAACGTAACAACTTGGTTTGGCTCGCACCCAGATTCTTGGACTCTCAAACTTGGTGACTTTGCGCTCGATCTTGAAGAGCGTGATTTGGATGCTGTGGTGCTGGACATGCTCGCTCCCTGGGAATGCCTAGAAAAGGTTGCTGCCTCAGTGTCACCAGGTGGTGTGATGATCGGTTACGTCGCAACAACTACTCAGCTGTCCAAATTTGTTGAATCCATCAGAGTCACTGGCGAATGGACTGAGCCGCGGGCTGAAGAATCCCTCTTGCGCACTTGGCATCTTGATGGGCTTTCCGTGCGACCCGATCACCGAATGAACGGCCACACGGGATTCCTCGTGTCAACCCGTCGATTAGCTCCGGGCGCTCAATTGCCGCCACGTCGGCGCAGACCTGCTCCAGGGGCTTATGGCGAGGACTACACCGGCCCAGGATCAGATCGAGCCGTTGCTGAACAAAATAATGCGAAGCAGTTAGAGTCATAACAGGTTAATCAAGGAGGCGTCGTGACGGATCCCAGTTCACCAGAAGCAGCGCGAATCGTTGCTCTTGAGTCAGCGTTGAATCGTTTGCGCGTCGATTTGATGGGGCAAAAGGATCACAACTCACGTCTCATTGACACCTTGAAGGAAGCTCGCGCGCAAATCATTTCTCTCAAGAGCGAAATAGATCGACTTGCGCAACCTCCTGCAGGGTTTGCCACGTTCATTAGTCCGGTTGGGGAGAACAGCGCAGATGTGCTATCCGCGGGTCGCAAAATGCAAGTTCCCGTGAGTCCAGGAATAGCCGTGGCTGATCTAGTTGCAGGCCAGGAAGTCATGTTGAGCGATGCAATGAGCATTATCGGCGTTCGTCAGTTCGAGGATGTCGGCGAAATCGTCATCTTCAAAGAGATTCTAGATTCTGGTACCCGAGCCTTAGTCGTGGGTAATTCAGATGACGAACGGGTCATCCGTTTGGCGATGCCGCTACAAGCGGAGAAGTTGCGCGCAGGGGACTCACTGCTTTTAGATACCCGCTCTGGCTACGCAACGCAACGAGTGCCAAAGTCGGAAGTTGATGATCTCATTCTTGAAGAAGTGCCAAATATTGAATACGAAGACATCGGCGGGCTTCGGGATCAAATTGAATCGATACGCGACGCGGTCGAATTGCCGTTCTTACACCCAGAGTTGTATACCGAGCATCACCTCAAGGCACCTAAGGGAATTCTGTTGTACGGCCCTCCAGGTTGTGGCAAGACTCTGATCGCTAAAGCAGTTGCAAATTCCTTGGCCAAAAAGATTGCCGAACGCAACGGAACTGAAGAGGGGCGATCCTTCTTCCTGAATATTAAGGGCCCTGAACTTCTCAATAAATATGTTGGCGAGACAGAGAGACACATTCGCCTCGTTTTTCAACGGGCTCGCGAAAAAGCGTCAGAAGGAACACCCGTGATTGTGTTCTTCGACGAAATGGATTCACTCTTTCGTACCCGTGGCTCCGGTGTTTCTAGCGACGTAGAAAATACGATCGTTCCTCAATTACTGGCTGAAATAGATGGCGTGGAACGACTAGAAAACGTCATTGTTATAGGTGCTTCCAACCGAGAAGACATGATTGATCCTGCTATTTTGCGCCCGGGTCGCCTTGATGTGAAAATTAAGATTGCGCGACCGGATGCCGAAGCGGCTCGAGAAATTTTCAGTAAATATCTGCTTCCTGAATTGCCAATTCACGCCGACGATATCGCCGAACACGGCGGAGATCGTGATGCGGCTTGCACTGCCATGATTCAACGAGCTGTTGAGATGATTTACGCCGACTCTGATGAGAATAAGTTCCTAGAAGTGACGTACGCAGGCGGAGACAAGGAAATCTTGTATTTCAAAGACTTCAACTCTGGCGCAATGATTGAGAATATTGTTGCTCGCGCGAAAAAATCCTCAATCAAGAATTTCCTTGAGTCAGGAGACAAAGGCATCCGAGTGCAGCACCTATTAGATGCGGCGCTCGATGAATTCCGCGAGAACGAGGACCTGCCGAACACCACGAATCCAGATGATTGGGCACGCATTTCTGGCAAGAAGGGCGAACGCATCGTCTACATCAGAACCTTGGTGCACGGTGCCAAGGGCAACGAAGCCGGGCGCTCAATAGCAACAGTGGCAAACACCGGCCAGTATCTCTAACACGGGACGGGATATAGCGTCGCATGACCGTTCAACGAATAATGGGGATAGAGACCGAATACGGCATCACTGTGCCTGGTGCACGGGTAATGAATGCGATGGCGGCCTCAACCCGCCTCGTGAATGCCTATGCGAGGAACAACGTCAAAGGCCGGCAGCGCAATCCGAAGTGGGATTATTCAGAGGAAGCCCCACTGCGCGACGCTCGCGGATTCGACATGAGCCGAGCCGATGCGGATCCATCGCAAATAACTGATGACGACCTAGGTATGGCAAACATCATTTTGACTAATGGTGCCCGGTTCTACGTGGATCATTCCCACCCCGAATATTCGTCACCTGAAATTACTAACCCTCGGGATGCGGTGCTTTGGGATCGTGCTGGCGTCGCTGTTATGCAGCGGGCAGCACAACACACCTCAACTGAAGGTGTAGATCTGCCAATTCTTTTGTATAAAAATAACACTGACAACAAAGGTGCTTCTTACGGTTGTCATGAGAATTACCTGATGTCTCGACAAACGCCATTTGAATCCATCGTTGCTTGGCTCACCCCGTTTTTTATTAGTCGGCAGGTATTCACAGGTGCCGGACGACTAGGCATCGGGCAAGATCCCAAACGAATGGCGTATCAACTCAGTCAGCGCGCGGATTTCTTTGAAGCTGAGGTCGGCTTAGAAACCACATTCAAGCGCCCCATCATCAATACTCGCGATGAACCACATAGTGATGCCGAACGTTTTCGTCGCCTACACGTGATTGTGGGCGACGCCAACATGAGTGATACAGCCACCTATCTCAAGATGGGCACAACTTCACTTGTCCTGAGCATGCTGGAAAGCGGCTTCCTTTCCGGAAAAGACATGTCCATCCTTGATCCGTTGCGTGCGATGTACGCGGTAAGCCATGACATCACTTTGCAGACCAGCATTGGCCTGGCGGGGGATCGTCAGTGGTCTGCTATTGAAATCCAGCGCGAGTTTTGGGAGTTGTCGGCGCTGTATTGCGAGTCTGAATACGGGGCCGATATTGATCCCGAAACTCGCGAGCTTCTTCAACAGTGGGGACAGGTGCTTGATCGGCTAGACGAGGATCCTCTGCAATGCTCCGACATTCTTGATTGGGTCGCCAAGTATCGATTGATGCAGGCTTACCGGACCAGGGATGGACTCGACTGGTCGGCGCCTCAGCTGCAAGCCATAGACCTGCAGTATGCGGATATCCGGCCAGATCGCGGACTAGCGCTACGACTCGAACAACGCGGACAACTGCTACGGATGTTCAGCGATGACGAGGTCGAGCACGCACGTCTTTTCGCTCCACGGGACACCCGAGCCTATTTCCGCGGTGAATGCCTGCGCAGGTACCCCGGCGAGATCGCTGCTGCAAATTGGGATTCCATTGTTTTTGACCTACCGGGTCATGAATCTCTCGTACGGGTTCCGACGCTGGAACCAACCCGAGGCACCTATCAACATGTCGGTGAGCTATTTGACCGGGCCGATAATGCTGAAGAACTCATCAACTTGCTGGGCGCATAGTTACAACGGAAGGTACTGTACGAGTATGCCGCAACGTGAGAACGCCGAACGCAAAGTCAATCGTCCTGAGCAGGAGGGCGCAGCAAGTGATGTGCCCGTACAAACTGGTAGTGCCGAACACAAGGCCGCCCTTGATGCCGACGTAGATTCGCTGCTTGACGAGATTGATGATGTGCTCGAAATTAATGCAGAGGAATTCGTGAAATCCTTCGTCCAAAAGGGCGGACAGTGACAAGTTCTGGAGGCATGTTGCCTCCAGCGTTCTTGCGTAATGGATCTCCATCATTTGCAGACTTTCTTGCCGATCTTGCGCCGGATCTTTTGACTGCCCGCCTCCTTCAGTCCACGATCGACACCACTCACTTAGCACCACACGGCACCACGATCGTTTCGTTACGCGGCACTTTTGGTGCTGTCATGGCCGGCGACAGACGAGCTACGATGGGAAACGTCATCTCGCAGCGTGACATCGAGAAGGTATTCCTGGCCGATGAGCACTCCATGATCGGCATCGCAGGCACCGCAGGTCTTGCTATAGAACTCGTGCGATTGTTTCAGGTTGAATTGGAGCACTACGAAAAAATCGAAGGCCTCCAGCTCAGCCTGGATGGCAAAGCTAATCGGCTCTCGGCACTGTTGCGTGGCAACCTTGGCATGGCGATGCAAGGACTTGCCGTAGTTCCTATGTTTGCGGGATACGACCTTGATCGAAATCGTGGACGCATCTTTTCTTATGACGTTACCGGCGGGCGATATGAAGAACATGACTATCACGCTGTTGGATCAGGATCCTTTTTTGCGAAGAGTTCAATTAAGAAAATGTATCGGGAAGATATCTCCGCTGAGCAAGCTACGGCAATCGCGCTTGAAGCCTTGTACGACGCAGCAGATGACGACAGCGCTACAGGTGGCCCTGACTTAGCGCGGGGGATTTATCCAGTCGTGGCCATCAGCGATTCTTCTGGCGTACGACTACTGAACGATGATGCTCTGACTCCGATGGTTCAAACAATTGTTGCGGGACGTCAGCGTCGCCCAGATGGTCCACTCGTAGATTTGGAGGGTCAGTCATGAGTACTCCTTACTATGTGGCACCTGAACAGCTCATCAAAGATAAAGCGGACTATGCCCGAAAAGGTATTGCTCGAGGTCGCAGCGTCATCGTTTTAGAATATGTCGATGGGGTGCTGTTCGTTGCTGAGAATCCCTCGCGTGCACTACACAAAATAAGCGAGATCTACGATCGCATTGGTTTTGCTGCAGTAGGGAAATACAACGAATTTGAGAATTTGCGGGTAGCTGGTGTTCGCCTAGCGGATATGCGCGGCTACTCCTACGATCGCCGAGACGTCAGCGGACGAAGTCTCGCAAACGCCTACGCGCAGACACTTGGCACGATTTTCACGGACCAGCCAAAACCTTATGAAGTTGAGATTGTGGTGGCTGAGGTTGGCACCGAACCCAATGAGGATCAGCTTTACCGCCTCTCATTTGATGGTTCTGTGGCTGACGAACAAGGCTATGTGGCTATGGGTGGCCAGTCTGAGGCAATTAGTAACGCACTTGCTGAGCAATGGACTCAAGGCATGGACCTGGCAGCTTCGCTGAAACTAGCTGTACGCCTACTGGGTGAATTTGGCGGCGAGGCACAACGCGCCCTGGAGCCGTCTCAACTTGAGGTGGCGATTTTAGATCGCAATCGTCCACGCCGAACCTTTATTCGCATCAATAGTGCCAGACTCGCGGAACTTCTCACTTAGTGTGCTCGTATGCACCGTCGCATATTTGGATTAGAGACTGAATACGGAGTTTCCTGCACTTTTCAAGGACAGCGTCGCTTAAGTCCAGACGAAGTAGCGCGCTACTTATTTCGGCGTGTGGTTTCGTGGGGGAGAAGCAGCAACGTCTTTTTACCAAATGGCTCCAGGCTTTATCTCGACGTCGGAAGCCATCCTGAGTATGCGACACCCGAGTGCGACAGCATTCAGCTGCTTCTTACCCATGATCGAGCGGGTGATCGCATCCTTGAGGGTCTGGTCAACGACGGTGAGAATCGACTCAAAGCCGAAGGTATCAACGGTGAGATCTACCTGTTCAAGAACAACACCGATACGGGCGGTAACTCATATGGTTGCCATGAAAATTACCTCGTGGAGCGTCACGGAGATTTTGCTCGGCTGACGGAACGGTTAATACCACTGCTGATTACCCGACAGCTGCTTACTGGTGCGGGAAAAATCCTCCAAACAACTAAGGGCACAATTTTTGCAGTGAGCCAGCGGGCCGACCATATCTGGGAAGGAACATCAAGTGCGACCACTCGATCGCGGCCAATCATTAATACCCGAGACGAGCCGCATGCCGATGCTGAACTTTATCGTCGCCTACATGTGATCGTAGGCGATTCCAACATGAGTGAAACCACCACACTTTTGAAGCTCGGAATGGTTGATCTTGTTTTACGCATGCTTGAAGGCGGCTATGCGATGAAAGATCTGACCTTAGAAAATCCGGTGCGAGCAATCCGAGATATAAGTCACGACTGGACCGGAAAGACAAAGGTCAAATTGATCAACGGACAAGAGCTCACCGCTGTCGAAATTCAGGCTGAATATTTTGAACGCGTGAGCCAATTCGCTGATGAACGTGGTTTACGCGATGACCCTGCACATCGACAAGTCCTTGATCTCTGGGAGAAAGTACTCATCGCCTTGCAATCGCAGAACCTTGACTCAATTGATGAAGATATTGATTGGGTTATCAAGAAGAAGCTATTCGAACGGTATATGACGAAACATGATCTTGAACTCTCCTCAGCCAGAATCGCGCAGATGGATCTGGCGTACCACGATGTCACGCGCAGTCGCGGATTGTTTTACCTCTTGGAACGCCGCGGCATGGCGAGCCGAATCACGCGTGAACTCGAGGTATTTGAAGCGAAATCAATTCCACCACAAACCACGAGGGCCAAATTACGCGGCGACTTCATCAAAAGTGCGACCGAGCGCCACCGTGATTTCACCGTGGATTGGGTAAACCTCAAACTGAACGATCAGACTCCGCGCACGGTGGTGTGCAAGGACCCCTTTTCCAGCGTTGATGAACGCGTTGAACAGCTGATTGCCCGCATGTGATTGCGGCTTGCCCGGCAGGTAGTTCTAGTGTCTTTGCTCGAGGATCCTTTAGAATATTGTCATGAGACGTTCTGCTTTAATTTTAGCGCCCATTTTTCTGCTTCTAGCTGCCTGCTCAAGTGCAACAGACACTTCCACATCTACAGCACCTACTGCACAACCAAGTACGAGCGGACAGTTTGTTACGTCTGACTGTGGGGTAGTCGGAGGCAATCCAACCACAGCTAGTGCTCCACCTATGCAGGGCGTGACGATGTCTGGTGTGACCGTTCAGCGAGGCCAAACTCCACAGGTCACCATCACACCCGGCCTTCCTGCTGCTACTCAAGTAGAAACGAAAACCTTGAAAGCCGGCAGGGGTCAAGTGCTGAAAGCAACTGACACGCTCACATTCAATTACTGTGGCGTTGGCATGGTGAGTCAAACGCAATTCGATTCTTCTTGGGCAAATGGCGCACCTATTACTTACGGCCTGGCGGACTTAATCCCGGGCTGGAGTGTGGGTATGCCGGGTATGAAAATTGGGGAACAACGGCTTCTTATCATTCCTGGGGCCCAGGGCTACGGATCTACTCCACCAGCTGGTTCTGGAATCCTGCCTGATGAATCACTCGTGTTCGTTGTTCAACTTGTCTCCATCGACTAATAGGGTTCTGTCATGACGCAAAAGCCAGAGATTGATTTTATTGAAGGTCCAGCACCCACAACTTTGATCATCACTGATGTGATCGTTGGTGAAGGTGCCGAAGCCGTCGCGGGAGGCCGCGTGGAGGTCCATTACTTGGGTGTGGACTTCGAAAACGGCGAGGAATTCGATTCATCTTGGGACCGTGGTGAATCCATTACGTTCCCGCTGAACGGGCTTATCGCTGGCTGGCAGGAAGGCATTCCTGGAATGAAAGTGGGCGGACGCCGCCAGTTGGTCATCCCGCCTGCGTTGGCTTACGGAGAATCTGGCGGACATCGCCTTGCCGGACGAACGTTGGTCTTCATCATTGATCTTCTCAACGTCGGCTAGAAACGTTGGCAAGGGTAGAACGCACTGAGCGCCTGCTAAATGTTGTTTTTTGCTTGCTGGGATCGGCTCGCGCAGTTCCACGAGCGGATATTCGTCGTCTTGTTTTAGGGTATGACCCCAACGCAAGCGACGGTGCCTTCGAGCGAATGTTTGAGCGTGACAAGGATGAACTTAGAGGCATGGGCATTCCAGTTGAAACGGTTCTGGACCCGCACGGTGAAGTCGAGGGCTATCTCATTGCCCGCCAGACCACGGCCGAGGATCTCAATTTCAATGCCGATGAATTGGCACTGCTTGCCCTTGCAGCGGCGACTTGGCAAGAAGCCATCTTGGAGGCGCCGGCTACCACAGCTTTGCGCAAGATTGAATCAATTAGCGGTGATGCACCTTTAGTGCGTGACCTCGAAGGTGTGCGGGTAACAGCTACGGATGCGGCGTTGCTGCCACTGATGGCGGCCCTGCGCGAGCAACATGTGGTGGCCTTTGATTATCACGGTCGATCCGATGCGCAACCTGAGCGACGTACCGTTGACCCGTGGGGTTTGGTCGCCCACCTTGGTAACTGGTATCTCGTGGGCCATGATCACGCCCGAAACCAGCGCCGAACCTTTCGCGTTTCTCGAATTAAGGGCACTGTCACCGTTACTGCCAGACAACGAGAAGTTGCTCCTCCCGATGGTATTAATCTGACGGAAATTATGCGCGGGGAAGATGCCGCGCACCCGATCACTGCAAAAGTTTGGATTCGTGGTGGCCATGGCGCCGCCCTACGCCAAGCTAATGCCTTGGACCTCAGTCCTTTTGACGATGTCGAAATCGATATTTCGGCGGTTTCCGTTGATGCACTCGTGACACATATCTGCGCTGCTGGCGATGGAGTGA
>WLNQ01000051.1 GCA_009699705.1 Actinomycetota bacterium
AATAACTCCTACAGGCTAGATGTCGAGGAAGCGCACGTCGCGTGCGTTCTGCTGGATGAAATTACGGCGAGCTTCTACGTCTTCGCCCATGAGCACACTGAACATCTCATCGGCTTGCGCGGCGTCATCAAGAGTGACTTGCAAGAGCACGCGATGTTCTGGATCCATGGTGGTGTCCCAGAGTTCATCGGCGTTCATTTCACCAAGACCCTTGTAGCGCTGAATGGCTTCGTCTTTTGGCAAACGCTTTCCGGCTGCAAGACCTGCTTCAACTACGGCATCACGTTCGCGATCTGAGTAAGCCCAGTCTGAGTCATCACGCGACCACTTGATTTTGTAGAGCGGTGGCTGAGCGATGTAGACGTAGCCTTGTTCAACAAGTGGACGCATGAAGCGGAAGAGCAACGTCAACAACAAGGTACGGATGTGTTGACCGTCAACGTCAGCATCGGCCATCAACACCACCTTGTGGTAGCGCAGACGATTGATATCGAACTCTTCTTGAATACCGGTACCGAATGCCGAAACAAGTGCTTGCACTTCAGTGTTTTGCAACACCTTGTCGATGCGAGCTTTTTCAACGTTCAAGATTTTTCCACGAATAGGCAAAATCGCCTGACGTTTTGGATCGCGACCCTGACGCGCAGAACCACCTGCGGAGTCGCCTTCCACGATGAAGACTTCACACTCTTCTGGCTCACGGCTTGAGCAGTCGATGAGCTTGCCCGGCATACCCGCGCCGCCAAGGAGCCCCTTGCGGTTTCGGGCAAGATCGCGCGCCTTGCGAGCAGCGATGCGCGCAGCTGAAGCATTCACGCTCTTGCGAGCAATGTCTTTACCTTCAGCAGGGTTCTTTTCTAGCCATTCACCAAGTTGATCGTTGACGGCTTTTTGAACGAAGGCTTTCATCTCGGTGTTACCGAGCTTGGTCTTGGTCTGACCTTCAAACTGCGGTTCAGTTAACTTCACACTGATGATTGCGGTGAGACCCTCACGAATATCTTCTCCGCTGAGATTCGCATCCTTTTCTTTCAAGATGTTCCACTCGCGAGCAAACTTATTCACCAACGATGTCAATGCGGTACGGAAGCCTTCTTCGTGCGTGCCACCTTCATGCGTGTTGATGGTGTTCGCGAAGGTGTAAACCGATTCGGCATAGGAGTTATTCCACTGCATCGCGATTTCGGCACTCATTTGCTTATCTTCCGCTTCAGTTTCGAAGTAGATGATGTGCTGATGGGAAGCACCCTTGCTTGCGTTGATGTGTTCAACGAAGTCGGCAATGCCACCTTGGTAGCAGTAACTGACACTCCGGATGCGATCTGCTTCGTCTACAACATCGACAACTTCAAGGGCCGCGCTGCCTTCTGCGTCAGTGTCTGTCGTCTCTTTCTTTGCAACCACGAGACGCTCATCGGTGAGTTCAATGGTCAATCCCTTGTTCAGGAAGGCCATCTCCTGGAAACGTCGAGCCAAGGTGGTGAAGTCAAAGGTGGTGGTTTCAAAGATTTCGTCATCAGCCCAGAAGGTGACGGTGGTGCCGGTGTGATCAGCGGCTTCATCTTTGGAAAGTTCGGCTTGTGGAACACCGTGCATGTAGGTCTGGCGATAGACCGATTCGTTGCGGCGCACTTCAACATCAAGTTGCTTGGAAAGTGCATTCACTACCGAGACGCCCACGCCGTGTAGACCGCCGGAGACCGAATAGCCGCCGCCGCCGAACTTGCCACCGGCGTGCAGGACCGTGAGCACAACTTCTACTGCGGGCTTGCCTTCACTCTCCACGATGTCGACCGGGATGCCGCGACCATCGTCAACTACGCGAACGCCACCGTTGGCCAGCAAAGTAACGGAGATGGTGGAGGCGTAGCCGGCCATGGCTTCATCCACTGAGTTGTCGACTACTTCGTAGACCAGGTGGTGTAAACCACGCTCGCCAGTAGAACCGATGTACATTCCGGGGCGCTTGCGAACGGCATCTAAGCCTTCGAGTACTTGAATGGCACTGGCGTCATATGACACGTGAAACCGGCCTCCTCAGGCAAGAACTGCTTAAGCCAGAAGTCTACCTCTTTTTTACCTATTCGGGTGTATCTTGCGGCCCGTGGCGGCCCCTAGAGGGGATTTGACCCCCCCGTTCAAGCCCCGTGTATGACTGGATCCTCATAATCGCCTTACGGGGTCTGCTTGGCCGCCAGAGGTCACCCGTAGGTGTCGCGCGGACCCCTGCCTTTGACGTGCCGGGGTCCGGACTTCCACGACGGGCCCTGTGGACCCTGAATGCGGATGTCACTGACCACACCGGTGCCCACGGCCGCATCGATGTTTTTGCGTACTTGGGGCAGCATGAGGCGCACTTGGGTAGCCCAGGTGGTGGATTCAGCACGTAAGACCAGAATTCCGGCCTCAAAGGTCTCTGGAACCACATGGCTGGCCAGGTCTTCCCCCACGATTTGGGTCCATTGGGTCAGCACCTGGGCGCCGGCGCTCTCTTGCTTCCAGCCGCGATGTGCGATGAGTTCATCCATCGCGTTACCTAGCGTCTGCGGATCGCGGCTATCCAAACTCGAACTAGGGCGCTTGCTCATTGGGTTTTTCTTACGAGTTTTCCCGCCCCCGACGGCACGGCGCAGCGCCTTGGCTGCCGCGTCACCCCGATCAGTGGTCATGGCTCACTTTCCCAGCATCCACCCAAAAACGCGACCCCAATAACTCAGCTGGGATATCGGCGTCAACCGCAGCAGTAATCAGCACTTGGGTGGCTTCAGTCAGGCGAGCGGCCAATCGCTCTCGTCGTTTTGTGTCGAGTTCGGCAAAGACATCGTCAAGAATGAGCACCGGATCTTCACCATCAGAACGCAAGACATCAAAACTTGCCAGCTTTAAAGCAAGCGCAATCGACCAAGATTCACCGTGTGAGGCGTAGCCCTTCGCCGGTACCGGACCAAGGCTGATGTGTAGGTCATCGCGTTGTGGACCAACCAGAGTGAGTCCGCGATCCACTTCGTCTTTGCGCCGAAGTTTCATCGCATCAAGAAGCGCAAGTCTCCATTCCTCTTTATCCGGGGAACCAATGGGTACCGCATCGCCAAGTACTTGACTCATATTGGAGACGTAGGTCAACGCAAGTTCTGCAGTTGGGTCTTCACTGATGAAGGTGTAGTTGGCAACCGCTGGCGGACTCAGTTCAGCAAGTAACACTTGACGAGCTGCAAGAAGTTCGGCGCCAACTGTTGCGAGTTGGTCGTTCCACACACTCAAGGTGCTGTCTAAATATTCGTCACTTGATTTGCGATTTGTGCGCGCTGATTTTAATAACGCATTTCGTTGTTTAAGGATCCGATCAAGATCCTGACGAGTGCCAGCAAGCCGTGGAATTCTTTGAACCAATAAATCATCGAGAAACTTTCGACGATCAGATGGATCACCTTTCACGAGCGAAAGGTCCTCTGGGGCAAAAATAACAACTCGGAGAATTCCAAGCACGTCGCGCATTCTTGGAGTAGGTGAGCGATTAATGCGAGCTTTGTTCGCGCGTCCCGGCAGGATTGCAATCTCCACGAGCGTGTCGCGATCATTTGCGTTCACACTGCAGCGAATAAACCCTTGATCGGTTCCAAACTTCACTAACGGCGTATCACTTGCTACGCGGTGACTATTGAGTGTTGCTACATAACCAATAGCTTCGACAAGATTTGTTTTCCCTTGACCATTGCGACCAACAAACGTCGTTACTCCGGGTTGAAGATCAACTTCAACTTGCGAATACGAACGAATATCAGTTAGCGCTAGCTGTGACACCCACATGTTCGGTGTCTACTCTCAGCCAGTCAAGCGAACAGGCATCAACAGGTAGCGGTAATCATCACGAAGTTCTGAAGTGGGATCAGCCGCACCAGTAAGTACTGCGGGTCGCGTTGATTGAGTGAACGACATGCGCGCATACGGAGCATCGAGCGCAGCCAAGCCATCAAGAAGATAGGTGGGGTTGAAAGCAATCTCAATGTCATCACCATCAAGGAGTGATTCAACGGCTTCGTTGGCCTGTGCATCTTCACCAGTGCCAGCTCGAAGAATTACTTCCGAACCTTCAAAAGCTAAACGCACAGGAGTATTGCGCTCTGCTACCAGCGCAACTCGCTTCACTGCATTGGTAAGTGCCGCAACTTCTATCGTTGCAACGCCCGCAGACTCACTGGGAAGCAAGGTTCGATATTTAGGAAATTCTCCATCGAGTAGTCGCGTGGTTGTGCGTCGACCACTACCTTCAAAGCCAATCAAACCTTCACCTGCTGCGGCTAGGGCAAGTGTGACGCCTTGACCGTTGGCTAATGCTTTTGCAGTTTCCGCAAGTGTGCGCGCTGGAATCAATGCGTTCATTGAGATTGCTGATGACGTCGGTGTCCAGGTGAAATTACGAACAGCAAGGCGATAGCGGTCGGTCGCGGCCAAAGTGATGGACTGCCCTTCAATTTCCATCCGAATACCCGTAAGAGTAGGCAGGGTGTCATCTTTTCCGGCTGCAATCGCAACTTGGGCTACAGCTTCAGCAAATACAGCTGCGTTGATCTCACCTGAGCTACTTGGCATTGCTGGAAGTTGCGGGTAATCCTCAACGGGCAAAGTCGGAAGGGTGAATGATGAGCGACCGCACGTAATAACGATTCGTGTGCCTTCACTCACCAAGGTGACCGGAGCACCTGGAAGTGAGCGGGCAATATCAGCCAACAGGCGTCCAGAGACCAATGTTGTTCCTGGAACTTCTACATCAGCACTGATCATCACTCGTGCCGAAACTTCATAGTCAAAGCTACTCAGAGTTAAACCCTCTGAATCAGCTGTTAAGACCAGACCAGCAAGGACGGGCAAGGACGGACGTGATGGCAAAGTACGTGCAGCCCAAGCGACCGCATCCGCAAGCGTGTCGCGTTCAACTCGGATCTTCACGATTTCCCCTTACACAAGTGATGCACCAAAAGGTGTGGGGGTGATTCTTGCACTACTTATGGTTGTTATTTATCTCCCTAGGTAGTTATAGGTAGTAGTCGTAGTAGGTCCTGTGGATTCTGGGGACAAATGCTGTTTAACGAGGTCACTAGGCGTGGGGTCATCCACGGGGGGTGGGGACATCCTGAGGGTGAAATCACCACAAATGTGGATAAGCACCCAAAGATAAAACTTATCCACAGTTTTAGGGGAGCTCGTCCCCAGATATTAGGAGGGCTATCCACGAGGAAAAATAGTTGTGCACAGGTTATGCAGGGGCGGGGATAGGGCTGTGACATAGGAGACTAAGCCAGCAAAGAAATAAAAACTCAAGGGAGAACCGTCACTATCCACAGTGTTATCCACAACGGTTATCCACACCTGTGGGAAAGTTGTGACTCGTGGGGCGGATGTGACGTGTAATTCTTGGAAAAGAACGAGTTACATCACCCGAGGTTGAGACTTAATTCGGCTGGTGAGGTCAGAAACCTGATTGAACAGACTTCGTCGCTCAGCCATTAACTGGCGAATTTTACGGTCGGCATGCATCACCGTGGTGTGATCGCGACCGCCAAAAGCTTGACCAATTTTCGGTAAGGAAAGATCAGTAAGTTCCCGACACAGGTACATCGCAATCTGACGGGCAGTGACCAACACTCGTGACCGGCTGGCTCCGCAGAGATCATCAACAGTGACCCCAAAGTAGGTGGCAGTGGCAGCCATGATCTGGGCCGCGGTGATCTCAGGACCCGCCTCTGACGGGAATAGATCTTTCAAGACCACTTCGGTGATCGACATATCAACGGGCTGGCGATTCAGGGAAGCAAAGGCAGTGACGCGAATAAGTGCGCCTTCAAGTTCGCGAATGTTACTCGACACTTTCGAAGCGATGTATTCGAGAACTTCAGGAGGTGCAACGAGACGTTCTTGCACACTCTTCTTACGAAGAATGGCAATACGAGTCTCTAGATCGGGAGGCTGAACATCGGTGATCAAACCCCATTCGAAACGCGAACGCATGCGGTCTTCAAAATCTTGAAGCAGTTTCGGTGGCAAATCCGAAGTAATAACAATTTGCTTATTTGCGTTATGCAAAGTGTTGAAGGTGTGGAAAAACTCTTCCTGCGTCTGGACTTTTCCGCTCAGGAACTGAATATCATCAACCAGCAAGACATCAACATCGCGGTAACGGCGCTGGAAAGCAGCAGCTTTATCGTCACGAATACTGTTAATAAATTCGTTAGTGAACTCTTCAGAAGAAACATAACGAACGCGGGTGCCCTGGTACAGGGTTCGGGTGTAATGACCAATCGCGTGCAAGAGGTGCGTCTTACCAAGGCCGGAACCACCGTAAATAAACAACGGGTTGTACGCGCGAGCTGGCTGCTCAGCAACCGCTACCGCTGCTGCGTGGGCAAAACGGTTACTTGAACCGATCACGAAAGTATCGAAGGTGTATTTGGCGTTCAGTCGACCCTCTTCAAGGCGGGTACTAGGCGAACCACCACCAGGGCGATCATCTTGTCGCGACTCAGTGAAGGTCTGCACTGCTGGTTCATTTGGTGTTGGTAACTGGTGAGCGTAGGTGGCATCAGCCACATCATCAGTGACTTCATCTAGACCCGGATCGATCGTTGGATCAACAGTGACAGCTAACCGAATCTCTCTACCCATCGTGGCACTCAGCGCCTCAATGACCATGGGGCGAAGCCGAGTTTCAAGTACGTCTTTCGTGAATTCATTGGGAGCAGCTACGAGGGCGGTGTCTTCAACCAAACCAAGAGGACGGGTCAAAGCAACGAAGGCACGCTGCTGGGGAGTAAGAATCCCCTCTGCGAGGGTCGCAAGAACCTCAGGCCACACATCTGCGAGTTCTCGAGTCTCTTCCACGGGGCCCCTTTCTGAGTTTCTTGGTCGCGCACTACGTTGTAACGGCCTGATTCTGTCAGTTGTCCACATGGATTTCCACAGGTGTGGACCCAGTGTGGGTACAGAGGTGAGGACGATAGTGAAAAAACCCTCGTTTCAACAAGTTTTTCGGTAATTACTGTTGCCGCCGCTACCCCAGTTTGACCCGGAGGGTGATCTGTCCGTAATCTTTACCAGTTCTAAGGCACTCGAGCTTTTGTTCGGGTTCCCTAGCTTCCCAATTTTTCCAACTTGCAGGAGTCCGATCATGAAGCGCACTTTCCAGCCCAACAATCGTCGTCGTGCAAAGACGCACGGCTTTCGGTTGCGGATGCGTACGCGCGCAGGTCGTGCAATTCTTGGAGCTCGCCGCACCAAGGGCCGTGCCCGCCTTTCTGCGTAATGCTTTCCGCGCCCAATAGGTTGCGCCGTTCAGCTGACTTCTCAGCGACGGTTCGCCAGGGTGCACGGGCCGGTCGCCCAAATCTGGTTGTTCATTGTGTGATTCGCGATGCGCCAGAAGCCCCTCGTGTCGGCTTGACTGTTGGTGCTGCCGTGGGAAATTCCGTGGTCCGACACCGTGTAAGTAGGCAACTGCGGGCACTGATTGCCCCACTGCTCTCCTCGATGCCACTTGGTTCCCAAGTGGTTGTGCGGGCGCTACCTGGGGCTGGGTCCTGCGGTTTCCAAGGATTAGACGCAGATTTTCGAAGTGGATTAGCGGCCGCAGTAAAAAAAGCCGAATTGAAAAAGGGTTCATCAGCAAGGGTTCCAAGTTGATGGCGCTGGTTCATTGGATGACATGGGCCTGGAATCATTCAGTTGGCGGGGCACTGAAGTGGATGTTGATAGGCGCTATTCGCACCTATCAACTCACCCTTTCGCCGCTACTGATGCCGAGCTGTCGGTTTTATCCGAGTTGCTCTGCATACGCCCTTGACAGCGTGAAACAACATGGAGCGGTTAAGGGGTTTATGTTGAGTACTTGGCGCTTAATGCGTTGTAATCCATGGAACGGTGGTGGGGTAGACCCCGTGCCTGAACATGGACATTGGCGACCAGCCATACTTTCCGATGGACGACCACGTGTGCAGGCGTCCGATGAGTTCGAGAACTAAGGGAGATCATGTTCATCCTTGATTGGCTGAAAGACGGGGTCAGCTGGATTCTTGTCCAGTTCCATGGCCTATTCAGCATCTTCCTCGATGGCGACAGCGGCTGGACTTGGGCACTTTCCATCGTCGGACTCGTAGTAACCATCCGAATTGTCTTGATCCCGCTGTTTGTTAAGCAGATCAAGAGTCAGCGCAATCTCCAACTCATCCAACCGCAGATGAAAGAGATTCAAAAGAAGTACGCCGGCGACCGTGAGAAGCAGTCGGCAGAAATGATGAAGTTATACAAGGAGACTGGCACCAATCCCCTTGCATCTTGTTTGCCAATCATCTTGCAAGCGCCAATATTCTTTGCTTTGTTTGGTGTTTTGCAAGGTGTTGCCCAGTACAACCCAGCTGACGCAAACTATGTAGCACCAGGTGTTTTCGCTTGGGATCAGTACGCGCACCTTGCTGCATCAATGCACAGCGCCGAGATTTTTGGTGTGCCGTTGTACGGCACGTTCATGGATGCCGACGGAACACCAAATCCGATGGCAACTCGCATTCTCTGCATCATTTTGATCATTTTGATGACCACCACGACCTTCCTGACCCAACGTCAGTTGATCGTTAAGGGCAGCGCTCCTGACAACCCAATGGTGAAGCAACAGAAGATTCTTTTGTATGTCTTCCCGTTGATGTTCATGGTGTCTGGCATTAACTTCCCTATTGGTGTCTTGATCTATTGGTTCACCACGAACTTGTGGTCGATGGGGCAGCAGTTCTATGTGATCCGCAACAACCCTCAGCCAGGTACCCCAGCTTTTGAAGCCAAGCAACTACGAGATTCAAGTCGCGGTGCAGGAAAAGATACGGGAACGACCATCACACTTGAAGCCACTGAAGCCGATGACGCAGCAGCACCGCGAGTCCAGCCGAAGAAAACTTCACGAAACCAACGCAAGCGCAAGTAGGAGAGTTCAATGACTGAAGTGTCAACACAAAAACGTACCCTGCTCGAACAAGAGGGCGACGCAGCGGCCGATTACCTTGAAGGACTTCTCGACATCGCAGATCTCGATGGCGACATCGACATCGATGTTGAAGGTAACCGGGCGATGGTTTCCATCGTTGAGGTGAAATCAGGTGATTTGTCGCATTTGGTAGGGGAAAAAGGCGAGATTCTTGACTCACTCCAAGAACTCACTCGGCTGGCTGCAGCTCGCGAAACCGGGGAACGTTCACGGTTGATGTTGGATGTTGCCGGTTACCGCGCTCAGCGACGTACCGACCTGGTGGAACAAACCAAGGTGGCAGTTGCTGAAGCCCAGCGCACCGCAGCACCAGTGAGCATGCCCGTGATGACGCCATTCGAGCGCAAGATCGTGCATGACGCAGTGGCCGAAGCTGGCTTAGTCAGCGGATCCGAAGGCGAAGAGCCAAACCGCCGCGTGGTTATTCGCGTCAGTTAACCGTTTCACGTGAAACGTCCTGAACTCCCAGCTTGGCTGGAGCCACAAGGTGAACTTCTACAAAGGTACGCCGACATTTTGGCAGGTGACGGTGTTGACCACGGACTTATTGGTCCGCGCGAGATTCCCCGCCTGTGGTCACGCCATCTATTGAACTCAGCCGTTGTGGTTGATCCAGCGGCGAACCTGGTTCCCCAGGGTTCAACGGTGGCCGATGTTGGTTCTGGGGCCGGATTACCCGGACTGGTGTGGGCTATCGCGCGTCCTGACCTCCAAGTAACGCTGGTTGAACCCTTACTACGACGAGCAACCTTCCTAAGCCAAGCTGTTGAGAACCTTGGGATGAGTGATCGCGTGACCGTACTCCGCGGAAGAGGCGAGGAAGTCAAAGCGGTCTGGGGCACCTTCGACATCGTGACCGCTCGAGCAGTTGCGCCACTGGGCAAGCTCTTGGGCTGGACGGTGCCGCTCCTGCACCAGGGTGGTCGGCTCCTAGCGATGAAAGGCCAATCCGTGGCGGGGGAGATCGAATCCGCTGCACCTGAAATCAAGCAGTACGGATTGCGTAACGTGGAAATTATCCTGATAGGTAGCCCTTGGGTAGATCCAGCCACCACTGTGGTCAGCGCCACCCGTGGTGCGACACAATAGGCACATGCCACCTGCCGATTCCCAAAAAAGTGATGACCAAGCGGAAGTCTCTGCTCTGGGATGGCCCGTTTCACGTGAAACATTGATTGAACCCTCTCGTGATCTTGGGTGGCCTCAGTGACTCGCATCATCACGATTGCTAACCAAAAGGGCGGCGTCGGTAAAACCACCAGCACCGTCAATATCGCTGCAGCTTTAGCGATGACAGGTGCACGAGTCGTGGTCATTGATATGGATCCACAGGGAAATGCCTCAACGGCGATTGGCGTTGACCATCGCGAGGGCGTTCCGGGTATCTATGAAGTACTCATCGGAGATGCTGCAATCGCGGATGTCATTGCTGATTGCCCTGATATTCCAAATTTGCGCTGCGTTCCAGCCACGATTGACCTCGCAGGGGCGGAAATCGAATTGGTTTCCCAGGTTGCCCGGGAGTACCGCCTTTCCCGAGCCCTTGAGACGTACATAGCCGAGGCCGCAGCCGATGGGGAGCCAGTTGACTACTTCTTGCTGGATTGCCCCCCATCCCTTGGTCTACTCACCCTCAATGGCCTAGTGGCGGCTCGCGAGGTGCTGCTGCCGATTCAATGTGAGTACTACGCCCTTGAAGGTTTGTCGCAGTTATTGCGCACCGTTGAAATGGTCAAGACGCATTTGAATCCCCAGCTTGAAGTGTCAGCAATCTTGTTGACGATGTATGACGGACGTACCCGCTTGGCGGCCCAAGTAGCTGAAGAAGTGCGCACGCACTTCGGCGAGCGCGTGCTGGGTACCGTGATTCCGCGAAACGTCCGGGTCTCCGAAGCGCCAAGTTATGCACAGACCGTGCTGACCTATGACCCTTCCTCACCAGGCGCGCTCACGTATCGGCAAGCAGCTATGGAGCTTGCAGCTATTTCTCCACACGTTTATCCACAGGTATAAACATACATAACGTAACAAAACAGACAGTTTGTACACCGGAGGACAGATGAGTAACACCACGAAGCGCGGCCTGGGTCGAGGCCTGGGTGCCTTGATTCCCACTGCTGCTGGGCCCGCAACTCAGGCTGACGGTTCAGGCGACGCGCCATCAACGAATTCTGGCCGCAAATCCGGACCTCAACCTCAGGTTGAGAGTGTTCATGGCCTGACCTATGCCGAACTCGATATCAATGCGATCAGCCCAAATCCACGTCAACCACGCTTGGTCTTTGATGAAGAAGCACTTGCCGAGTTAGTGGCGTCTATTCGCGAAATTGGGCTGTTACAGCCGATCGTGGTTCGCCCCGCGGGTAACGGCTACGAACTCGTGGCTGGCGAACGCCGTCTGCGGTCGTGCAAGATCGCCGGACTCACCGTGATCCCCGCGATCATCCGTGAGACTGATGACGATGCACTCTTGCGAGACGCGCTCCTGGAAAACTTGCACCGCGCAAATCTGAATCCGCTAGAAGAGGCTGCGGCATATCAACAATTGCTCGAAGACTTTGGTTGCACGCAGGAAGAATTAGCAACGAGGATCGGGCGATCCCGGCCACAAATTTCTAACACGCTTCGCTTGTTGAAGCTGCCTAGTGACGTGCAAAAGCGCGTGGCAGCAGGTGTCTTAAGTGCGGGCCATGCTCGTGCCCTCCTTGGTCTAGAAGATCCCGCAGCGATGCAAAAACTTGCAGATCGTATTGTCAAAGAAGGATTAAGCGTTCGCAGCGTTGAAGAAATCATCCTGGTGACTAAGGGCGATTCTAAGAACAAAAAGAAAGCGCGAACATCCATCACGGCAACATCTGATTTATTAGAACTTGTTGCAGGACGACTTGAAGATCGCCTCGACACCCGGGTTGTGATTGCTGGATTGAAGTCAAAAACCTCGCGCGGCAAAATCACCATCGAAGTTGCCGATCTTGATGACCTGCGCAGGATCGCTGACGCGATCGATCCGAACTG
>WLNQ01000052.1 GCA_009699705.1 Actinomycetota bacterium
AGACGAACTACGCGCACGTGGTTTTGATATCAGAACTGTGGCCAATGCTGATGGCAATCGACAGGCTCAAGGAACTGGCGAATTGCGTTACGGGCCAACGGGTAAGGCTGCAGCACAGTTACTCGCCTACTACTTCCCGGGAGCCGTACTTATCCCCGATGACCGCACGAAGCGCGTGGTCGATGTAGTTATTGGTAGCGGTTTTGTTGCCGTTGTTGACGACGCGACAGTTGCTGCCAAGAAGGCATCACCAACACCGAGCCCTTCAGGTATTGGCTGCCCTTCTACGCAACTGGTTGTGCCAACGGCTTCTTCGCAGGCGACTTCTTAGTCGTTTTTACGAAGAAGGAAAGTGTTGTCACGACGTAGACCCACCAGACAACAAATGAAAGCCACGTTGTCTGTGCAGAGAAGCTGAAGACACCCTTAAGTAGCGAGCCGTACCAACTATCAACAGGAACACTGTCGCTGACGTCGAAGGCAAGTGAAGAAGCCCCTGGCAATACGCCGGCTTCTTGAAGATCACCAAGACCGTGCCCGAGAACTCCAGCTGCAACAAAAATCAATGCGATGCCTGTCCAACGGAAGAGTTGACCAAGATTCAAGTTGACTGCACCGCGGTAAATAATGACGCCGATGGTGACGGCGACACCCAGGCCAAGGACTGCACCCCAAATTGATGCGCCGCCTTCACCACTTGAGCGAAATCCGGCCCAAAGGAACAGCGCGGTTTCTAGACCTTCGCGAGCGACTGCGAGAAATGCGATTATTGCGAGAGCCCAACTACCACGTGAGAGGGCATCATCAACTTCACCTTGGAGATGGCCTTTGATGTAGCGAGCTCGCTTTGCCATCCAGAAGATCATCCAGGTGATCAAGATGACAGCCAGGATGCTCATCGTGCCAGCGAAGATTTGCTCTGCCGAGTCGGAAAGTTCAGCACCGATAAAGGCAAGGAGCGCGGCGAACCCGATGGAGAGCGCAACGGCAGCACTCACACCGATCCACAAACGAGGCAGCAGATGACGCTGATCAAGCTTCACGAGATAGGTAACCAAAATCGACACGATCAGTGCGGCCTCGATGCCTTCACGTAGGCCGATCAGGAAATTGCTGAACATCTTGCTCCTTAGGTAAGCCTTACCTCGCTTGCTGGAGTCAAGTTAGGGTTGCCTAAGTTAATTGTCAAGTCCCTGCGTAAAATAGGGGCAAAGGTCCCGACCTCGCGGGCCAGATATTCATCACAGCAGCCTCGATTGACTTGAAGGGCTAACCCTCGCTGACGAATCATGCCCGAAGACCGTAACCTCAGGGGCGGCCACTATCGCGATTACGTGCTACGACAACAGCGGAACAACCATCACCGTCAGCAAATAAAGAAAGTTATGGGCACCCAGCAATGCGGGTGCCCATAACTCTTGGCGGTGGCGGTGGGATTTGAACCCACGGTGAAGTTGCCCCCACACACGCTTTCGAGGCGTGCTCCTTTGGCCGCTCGGACACGCCACCGTGGAAGAGGGTACAAGGAAGAATCGCGGACACCTATTTGTGCCCTCGCCGCTACCTCAACGTAGCCGCCTAGTGCGGGCGTACGAGAGGGAAGATGTCTAGGTCCCACCACTTGGACATCGGGAGTTCCAGCACCGTTGCTTGGGCGGCGTCAAGATCGTGCGCAAAGACTTCGAGAAACACGGTGCCTCGCGGAAGCGCTAGGTGAATTGCGCCCAGACGACCAGCCTCTTGCAAGCTTTTCGCTATGGCTTGTTCCTGCGGGATGACTTTGGCTACTTCCGCCATATCCGTATTTGGCTGGTAGGTACACACGACCATGAATGGATTCATGGCTACAGCCTAGGGATCTGGTCGCGATGGAGCTGGCCAACCGGTAAATGCGAAAGCCGCCCACGAGTGGCGGCTTTCATCTGGCGGAGGATAGGGGATTCGAACCCCTGAGGGGTCACCCCCAACCCGCTTTCCAAGCGAGCGCCATAGGCCACTAGGCGAATCCTCCGTGGAGGAGCCTACCGACAACCGGGTTGGCGAATTCCTGCTGCCTGCCCGTACAGTTGTAGCGACCCCTCGTGCGGCGTCATCTCGCTGAATCTCCCCAGGGCCGGAAGGCAGCAAGGACAGGTGAGCTCTGGCGGGTGTGCGGGGGGTCCCCCCAGATGAGCAAAGGATTCACGGCATGACTCGTGCACACCATTCGCGTAATTTGATGATCAAGATTGCAGCCATTGTTTTAGGCATCGGCTCGATCATGACCTTCGTGCCAACAAGTGCCCAGGCCGCTGACCTCACCGCTGCACAGATTGATGCAGGCCTCAAGAGGTTCCAGACGACTTCTGCACGCGCAAGTTATTTCATGTCGATGGAAGTTGCGCCGGAAGTTACCGGAGCAGTGCCACTCAAAGCAGGTATGCACCGTCTGTGGGATATGAAGACTGCTTGGAAAGATGTGAACCCGGATCGAGACGTCTTCGATTGGTCTGTTCTAGATATGCGTGTCGCGCAGGCGGAAGCAACCGGTGCCCAACCAATGCTGGTTCTTGGTTTGACTCCGGAATGGGCTGCAAGTGATCCCAATGCTGGTGATCCACGTTGGGGGCTAGGAACAGCAAGTCCGCCCAGCAATATTGAGAACTGGACGACTTACGTCCGAGCGGTAGTGAATCGCTATGGCTCGCGAATCGCGGCGTATGAAGTGTGGAATGAAGCGAATTTACAAACCTTCTGGACCGGCTCCTACGATCAGTTAGCACAACTGACGAAAACCGCTTACGACATCATCAAAAGTAAGAACTCAAGCGCCCTTGTGTTAATGGCTTCAACAACAACGCGCTTGGTTTCACCAGCTGCGAAGTTCACGACTGGGTATTTGGGCGCGCTCGGAGCCGTGGGTAACCCATTTGATGGATACACCATTCATACGTATCCAGCAGGAGACATTCCTTTTGCTGGAATCTCAGCGCAGCGGATCTCCGATATCAAAGCCTGGCAAACTGCGGTCGTTAAAGTAGTTGGCCCGGATTCAGCGCTACTTGATCGTTTGATTTTCGATACCGAAGTCAATTACGGACTTGCGGGTCCAGGAACTCGACCGGGCGCGGATTTCAGTGACGATCAGGGCGCGACACTGCTTGAGCAGACGTATCGCGATTCCGCAGCTCTGGGTATTGACGCAACGTTCTGGTACCTCTACACCGCAGCGCCGTTTGATTTGCTCGGTGTTCAGATGTGGTCGGGATCGCCAGTAACAAATGCGAAATGGGCTGAATTGCGTGCTGGGTCTCCGGCAGTGCCATCGGCAACACCGTCACCTGCAAGTCCCTCTGGCATTCGATATAGCGCGCCAACGGTGCCACTGAATTTCAAGGTTCGGCAAGTCGCAGGTGTTGCGATGCTTAGCTGGGATGCGCCGCGCACCCTTGGCGATGATGCAGTGACGGGTTATGAACTCAACATCCAATGCACGTTTTGGTGCTTTGGACCTGAGGGCATAACTCGAAGAGTGGATGACAACACTTTTACCTATGAGAGCGATATTGCGAACAACAGTGAGAACAACTACTACCGTATGCGCGCAGTGAATGACGCTGGTAAATCAGGTTGGACGTCACTTAAAATACTGAGATCATCACTCAGACTTAAACCTCCAAACAGCGTGAGCGCATGGGGAAGCGCATCAACAATGCTTGTGTTCTGGGAAGGAAGCTCACTTCCTACTGATGAATTGCGTGGATATGAAATTTCAGCGTACCTCCAGGGCGACGAACCGACTCTTGTGCGCACAATCGGAATCAAGACGGCAACAAGGTTTACCCGGGCTGAACTTGGGGCGAAACCAGATGAAAAGGTTTATTTCAAAGTGAAGACTATTGATATTCACGGGGTTGTATCGCGCACTTCTGGTTGGTCTCCATCGCGCCAGTTCACGAATGAGGTCCCTGCGCCAGATGCGTTTGCTGCCGACTATTTACGCACGTCTGATGTGCTCACGATTAAGTGGAAGAATCCTGATGCCGAAGTAGTGGGCAGGGATAACGTTCTGGGTTATGAATTCGAATACACCTGGCCCGGGTACTCAACGTGGACACACTTTGATTCGCCAATCGTCGGTGCGACGCAGGCTGCCTTCAGTCTCGCCAATGTTCCTTCTGGTGGCATGACCGTGCGAATTCGCAGCATTGGCTGGCCTGGTCAGGCATATTCAGAGTGGACGATACCGATTGGGATTTGGAAGTAGCCCCAGTTTCACCTGTGGCGCTTTACTCATCAGACGCTGTCTGATCAAGGCCATAGACTCAGACCCGTGTCTATGGCCTTGTATCGCACCTATCGCCCAGCTTCCCTGTCGGAAGTGGTCGGTCAGGAGCATGTCACCGGGCCACTGACGCGGGCCTTGCAAAACAACCTCACCCATCATGCATACCTGTTTGCTGGCCCTCGTGGGTGCGGTAAGACTTCAACTGCTCGCATCATGGCCCGCTCACTGAACTGTGAGCAGGGCCCAACGCCTACTCCTTGTGGTGTGTGCCAAAGCTGCCTTGACCTCGCACCCAATGGTGCCGGTTCGATCGATGTCATTGAATTAGACGCAGCAAGTCACGGTGGTGTTGAAGACACCCGCGATCTGCGCGAGCGGGCAATGTTTGCACCAGCTTCATCTCGCTACAAGGTCTACATCATCGATGAGGCCCACATGGTCACGTCTGCTGGTTTCAACGCACTTCTGAAACTGGTCGAAGAGCCACCGCCGCACGTGCGCTTTATTTTTGCAACGACTGAAGTCGACAAGGTGCTGCCAACGATTCGTTCGCGCACGCATAACTACACGTTCCGTTTGGTTTCAGCTCGCGAACTTCAAATTCACCTTGCATCAATTTGTGAACAAGAAGGTGTGTCTGCAGATGCCGCCGCACTTGCGTTGATCGCAAAGGCAGGCGCAGGAAGTGTGCGTGACAGTCTTTCGATTCTTGGTCAGGTCATTGCAGGCTCTGGCCCAGAAGGTGTGACCTACGCCGACACCGTGATGCAGCTCGGCATGACCGACATGACGTTGCTCGATGAAACTGTCGATGCTCTGATCGCACGCGATGGTGCTGCACTCTTTGGCACGATTGAAAAAGTTATGGATGCCGGTCACGAACCTAGGCGCTTTGTTAGCGACCTCGTTGAACGCCTGCGAGATTTGATTGTGTTGCAGCATGTGCCAGGCGCTGCAGCAGCCGCATTGATTGATGGACCAGATGAACTCGTTGCACGCGAGCTTGAACAATCGAAATTAATTGGCACCGCTGAACTTTCTCGCGCAGCAGACATCGTCAGCGAAGCGCTTGGCGAATTAAAAGGTGCAACAGCGCCTCGGCTACAGCTTGAATTGATGTGTGCTCGCTTGTTGCTGCCAGCAATTGATGCTGATGAGCGCGGGCTTCGTGCACGCCTTGATCAAATCGAGCGCCGTCTTGCCTCGGCTCCGGTTGATGCGATTCTTGCTGCAAAGCCAGGGGCTACTGCACACGTTGCTGCGCCTCCAGTGTCTGCTCCGCCCGTTGCTCGCAAGCTTTCCGACATTGCGCCATCAACAGCAGGCTTGATCGTTGATGCAGTTGTAGATGACGAACCGGCACCTGAGGTTGAAACCGAAACAACAGTTGATGTCGCGCCAGTAGCGCCAGCAGCAGCGAGCCGCATGCCTGTGGTTGCAGAACCGGCAGCAGTCGCTTCGAAGTCAGCAGCACCGAAGATCCCTAAGGCCGGCCCACCTGCCCAATCAGCACCCGTTGAAGCAAAGCCAACAACTGGTCCAGTAAGTGGCGCGATTGGTGACGCTCCGCCGCTTTCTGATTTTGTGACCATGTGGCCAGCCGTCATGGAAGCAACAAAAACGTATTCACGTGTCGCGTGGATGCTCTTCAACGCTTCGCAACCTCTGTCTGTGGCAAATGGCACCTTGGCTGTTGGTGTGCCAAATGCAGGGCAGGTAAATAACGCGCGCACGAGTGGCCACGATGAGCGACTTCGTCAGGCAATTCTTGATGTGATGCGGGCTGATGTGCGCATCGATGTAGTGCTTGCTCCAAATGCTGTCGCTCCAAGCGGCACAGGTAGCCCGGTTTCAGCGGCAGCAGTTGCTGAGGTTGATGCTCCGAGCCTTGACGATGATGATCAAGATGATGAGTCCGGCGTTGACCTTGCGATTCGCGCGCTTGGTGCAACTCAAATCGGTGAGATCGAGCACTGATGTACGAAGGAATTATTCAAGACCTCATTGATGAACTCGGTCGACTTCCTGGCGTGGGGCCAAAAAGCGCACAGCGCATCGCCTTTCATATTCTTGCCGCAGATCCAACAGACGTGTTGCGTTTGGCTGATGCCTTGCGCGAAGTTAAAGAAAAGGTTCGGTTTTGTTCGGTGTGTGGAAACGTTGCCGAGCAGGAAGAATGTCGAATCTGCCGCGATCCTCGTCGTGATCAAACAATCCTGTGTGTCGTTGAAGAATCAAAAGACGTGGTTGCGATCGAAAAGACACGTGAGTTCAAAGGTCGCTATCACGTGCTCGGCGGCGCAATCAGCCCTATCGAAGGCATCGGTCCCGATGACTTACGCATTCGTGAATTGATGGTCCGGCTTTCTGATGCTGGGATTGTAGAAATAATCCTGGCAACTGATCCGAACCTCGAAGGTGAAGCCACCGCCACCTATCTTGCACGTTTGATTTCCCCGCTTGGCATTGCCGTGTCACGTCTTGCGAGTGGCCTGCCGGTGGGTGGCGATCTTGAGTACGCAGATGAAGTCACCCTTGGACGCGCATTTGAGGGCCGTCGTCGGGTTTAAGGGTGTCCAGCTTGGACTTGCCCTGTTTTCTGAGGCAATAGCCGAAGGAAAACGCTTACGTTTCTGCGGGTAGACTTGCCGATCGTGTCCTTGATTGTGCAGAAATTCGGTGGCTCAAGCGTTGCAGACGCTGCGAGCGTGAAGCGCGTTGCGCGTCGCATCGTCGATACCAAACTGGCCGGAAACGAAGTTGTTGTCGTCGTGTCAGCCATGGGCGACATGACCGATGAACTCTTGGACTTAGCCAATCAGGTCTCTAGTAATCCTCCCGCTCGTGAGATGGACATGCTGCTGACCTCAGGCGAGCGCATCTCGATGGCGGTTCTGGCGATGGCAATTGCCGATCTCGGGGAGGATGCCCGTTCCTACACGGGTTCCCAAGCGGGACTTATTACAGACGCAGCTCATGGCGCTGCACGAATCATTGACGTCACACCTAGCCGCATTCAAGAGGCACTTGCAGCTGGCGCAATTCCGATCGTTGCCGGGTTCCAAGGCGTTGCATTCGACACGAAAGACATCACCACCCTTGGCCGCGGAGGTTCAGACACCACTGCTGTTGCGCTTGCGGCAGCTTTGAAAGCATCGGTGTGTGAGATCTATACCGATGTTGATGGCATCTTCAGCGCTGATCCTCGAATCGTGCCAGCTGCACGACGAGTGCCATTTGTAACTTATGAAGAAATGTTGGAACTCTCAGCAGTTGGTGCCAAGGTGCTGCATCTTCGTTGCGTTGAATATGCACGACGTTTTAATGTGCCAATTCATGTGCGCTCGTCATTCTCTCAACTAGATGGCACTTTCGTTGTGTCACCGGAAGTTATCGCCACCGCTATCGCAGAAGGAAAAGCCATGGAACAGCCGATTATTTCAGGTGTCGCTTCAGACGTGAATGATGCAAAAATTACTGTTGTTGGCGTACCGGATAAGCCAGGTGAAGCCGCTGCGATCTTCCGCGCACTCGCTGATGCATCAATCAACATCGACATGATTGTGCAGAACATTTCTGCTGCAGCCACTGGCCGCACCGATGTGTCATTCACTTGCCCGGTTGGCACTTCCAAGAAAGCTCTAGAAGCCCTAGAGAGCAAGCGGTCGGCGATTGGCTTTGAAAACCTGATCATTGATGATCAGGTCGCCAAGGTTTCACTCGTCGGTGCAGGTATGCGTTCGCACCCAGGTGTTTCAGCTGATTTCTTCACCGCTCTTGCTGACGCTGACATCAACGTTGAAATGATTTCCACTTCCGAGATCCGTATTTCAGTAGTGACTCGCGTTGATGATGCCAAGCGCGCGGTGCAAGCGCTCCATACCGCGTTTGGACTGGACGCTGACGGTGAAGCAGTTGTTTATGGAGGTAGCGGACGATGAGCCGCGGCATGCATGTAGCTGTTGTTGGCGCCACCGGTCAAGTTGGCGCAGTCATGCGTAATTTGCTTGAAGAACGTGACTTCCCAATTGAACGCATTCGCTTTATGGCGTCTGCTCGCTCAGCAGGAACCACCTTGCCTTTTCGCGGTGAAGACATCCTCGTTGAGAACGCTGAAACTGCCGATCTCACTGGAATCGATATCGCTTTGTTTTCGGCAGGTGGGTCAACCTCCAAAGTCTTAGCTCCGAAGTATGCAGCTGCGGGTGCCGTCGTGATCGATAACTCCTCTGCTTGGCGGATGGATCCCGACGTTCCGTTGGTTGTGAGCGAAGTGAATCCAGAAGCGATTGCAGATATGCGCAAGGGCATCATCGCAAATCCGAACTGCACCACCATGGCGGCGATGCCAGTGTTGAAGCCACTTCATCAAGCTGCCGGATTACGTCGACTTGTTGTCAGCACCTTCCAAGCAGTTTCAGGATCCGGGCTTGCCGGCGTTGAAGAACTGGCTTCGCAGGTACGCGCAGTTGTTGATCAAGACATTGAGGCGCTCACTCACCGTGGCGATGCTGTGAAGTTCCCTGCGCCGGTGAAGTACGTCGCTCCTATCGCTTTTGACGTGATTCCGTTTGCGGGCAGCCTTGCTGATGATGGTTCGCTCGAGACTGATGAAGAGCAGAAACTACGCAATGAGAGTCGCAAGATTCTCGACATTCCGAACTTGCTCGTTTCAGGAACCTGCGTGCGTGTTCCGGTGTTTACCGGTCACTCACTTTCAATCAACGTCGAGTTCGACCAGGCAATCACCCCTGCCGAAGCGATTGCGCTCCTTGCTGTCGCTCCTGGTGTTGAGGTCGTCGATGTTCCAACGCCGCTTGCGGCTGCGGGCGCTGATCCCGCACTAGTTGGGCGCATTCGTCAGGATCAGTCAGTTGCAGATAACAAGGGGCTCGTGCTGTTTGTGAGCAACGACAATCTTCGCAAGGGCGCAGCACTCAATGCAGTGCAGATCGCGGAGCTCATCGCAGCGTCAAAGTAATTTTTTAATGAGCGCACGATCAACGCCGCGCTGACCTTCACGTCGAGCAACACTTGAAATATCTGGATGTTGAGTGATGAACGTCTGCACCTCATTTGGCCAATAGGCCGAAGCATCGCGCAAGGCCCAGCCGATTGCTTTCGCAATCCAGAAGTTCTTTTCACTGATATGTGGTGCGCACATGGCAAACAGCAAATCAAGATCAGTGGTGTCTCGATTGCCGCGTTGGTGCTGGATGGCAACCCGAACCAGCCAGATGTTGTCGGACCCAATCCATTCCCACATCGTGTTCACGAGTTGGGGATGCTTGCGAATCAAGGGGTTCACTGCATTAGCGTTCAACGCATCAATGGTGTCCCACCAAGGTTTGGTGATGATGAGCGCTTCAAGCGGATGGACGAGAAAGTCAGCACTTCTTGGTGTCTTGTTCCAGGCCAAGAGATCGCAAGCGGCGTATTGGTACTCGCGTTCGGGCAGTTTCCACGTCTCAAGACAGAATCTTGCAAGATTCGCTTCATCGAGTGCGGGCAAAGGTTTCCAGGCCGCTTTGAGTGCAGCGCGCCGAGGCACGGTTCCAATTCCGATGAATGGCGCAATGTTCTTCATATATTTCGCTGCGCCTTGAGCGTGCACTTCATTGCCAAGAGGCGCGTAGGCCTCTTGCGTTGCTTTAACCCAACTTCGGTACGGCATAACCGAAGGCCTCGTAGTCCTTGGCGTAGGAGCTGGCGACCCTGGCCAGCAATTCAGGCGTGTAATGCTCGTTCATATGTGAACCAGCATGGGTGGCCTTCTTGCAAAAGAAATCTTCTTTCAACCCGGGCGCACCGGTGAGTTTGCCGAGTAAGTCCCACGAGTTTTCAAGATCTTCGAGGTGAATGAGTTCACTAAATTTAATGAACTCAAGACCGATGTGATCGCTCTGGCGACGCCAATGCGGATCCTGCTGACGCGAAGGTAACGCGCACACCACATCAAGGAAGTCAGCAAATGAAATGTCTTTGGGGGCTAGCGGCGCACGCCCTTGTTCTTTGAGAATCTCAAAAATGGGATCAGCTTGCGGCAGGCCCTGATTGATTTTTTCCAGCCATCCAGAAAGCAAGCGGGATGCTGGTTCGCGAACCACGGCAAAGCGAGTGAACTTGCGGCTGGTGAGAATTTCTTCGATCTCATCATTCGGAAGCTGATAAGGCTTCACAAACGGCGTCGCGTTTTTTCGTTGGTGGGGGTTGTCCTGCACAAGTTCAACGAGTGATTCATTGAAGCGAGCTGCTTCCATGCCACCGAGTGTTGATTTCATCGTTCCGCAGCCAGCTTTTGGTACTTCGAAGTACACATACTTGTTGACCAGCGAAATATTCACATGATTATTGACAGAACGCCAGCCCATGGATTGCACATACTTCCCAGTAACTTTTCCGAGATCACGAACAGCAGGAAGACGGTCCGTCACTGTTCCTCCTCTTGCCGGGTTGTAGTCGACGCATGTAAACGTGCGCTGAAAGTTGCTGCAGTCTAACGAAGATTGGCTGAAATAGGAGCGGTAAGGGTGAGCAAGGTTGCTTCAGGTCGGCAGGCAAAACGAAATGGTGCATAAGGTGAAGTGCCGCAACCAGCAGACACATGCAGTGGTGCTTCGTGGAATTGCCCATCGGCACTCAAGACTTCGTAGCTCGAAAGTCCACGGGCCTTAGATCGATCAAGATCGCAGTTCGTGACAAGGGCGCCAAACCCAGGAACGCGCAGTTGACCGCCATGGGTGTGACCAGCGAGTACGAGGTCTGCACCATCGCCAATAAAGCCATCGAGAATCCGGGTGTACGGGGCGTGCACAACACCGATAGCTAGATCGGCGGTGGCATCAAATGCACCTGCGACTTCTTGGTATCGATCGCGGCCGATATGTGGGTCGTCGACTCCGCGCATTTCTAGGCTGCGACCGTCTGCGGTGATCATTGCCGACGTATTCGAAAGATCGCTCCAGCCCATGTCCTGTAATCCGTCAACGAGATCTTGCCAAGGCAACATTGGCCGATGTGGCTCGAGTTGTGATGGACCACTGAAATATTTAGCCGGGTTGATCGGACTCGGAACGTAGTAATCATTACTTCCCAAAACGAAGACTCCCGGAATATCAAAGAGTGGATCCAGGCTGTCGATGACATGTGGGATTGCATCAACATGTGCCAAGAAATCGCCGGTCACCACCACGACGTCAGGGTTGGTATTGCGCAGCGAACGTAGCCAGATGCGCTTTTTGTCTTGACCTGGAATGAAGTGCAGGTCAGAAAGATGCAAGATGCGCAGATCGGCCTGTCCGGGCGGCAAGGCCGTGATTTCCGTTCGGCGCAGAGTGAATTGCTGGGCCTCCCAGTAGGCGTAAGCCAGCCCAACTGCACCTACAGCCGCAGTGCGCACCAGCGCTTTTCCAAGACCCATAGGTTGATGGTGACATCCCAAAGGCGTTCCCACCAATTCGTAGGTAGGCCACAATGTGGTCATGACATCACTGAAAGAGCAGTTGCACGCGGATCTGACGACCTCAATGAAGGCCCGCGACGCGCTCACCTCGTCCACCCTTCGGATGGCCCTGACCGCCATCACCAATGAAGAGGTGGCAGGCAAGGAAGCCCGAGTCCTCAGTGATGAAGATGTGCTCACCGTGCTTGG
>WLNQ01000053.1 GCA_009699705.1 Actinomycetota bacterium
TAGATGGCCGGGTCAAGACGCTGCACCCACACATTCACGGCGGCATCCTTGCCGACCTGCGCAAGCAGTCACACGTTGATGAGTTGGCCTCGATGGGTATTGCGCCGTTCGAACTCGTCGTGGTCAATCTTTACCCCTTCAACGAAACCGTTGCTTCCGGTGCATCCGTTGATGAATGTGTTGAGCAGATTGATATCGGTGGACCAACGATGGTTCGTGCATCTGCAAAGAACTACGCCAACGTTGCAATTGTGACATCGCCTATTCACTACGCAAACGTGGTTGCTGCCGCAGCGGCTGGCGGTTTTTCGTTGGAAGCCCGTGCCGCGCTAGCTCGCGAAGCTTTCTCACACACGGCTTCGTATGACATTGCAGTTGCCACCTGGCTCGGCTCAGTTGTAACTCCAGATCCATCAGGTTTTCCAGAATGGATGGGCGCATCGTGGACTCGACATGACGTTCTTCGCTACGGAGAAAATCCACATCAGCCAGCAGCGGTATATCGCTCACAAGCAACTCAGCCAGGCCTTGCCAATGCTACGCAGTTGCAAGGCAAAGAGATGAGCTACAACAACTACGTTGATGCAGATGCTGCTCGTCGGGCAGCGTTTGACCATCAAGAGGCAGCAGTCGCGATTATTAAGCATGCCAATCCGTGCGGCATTGCTGTTGGTACTGATATCGCTTCGGCATATCGCGGTGCGTTTGCAACAGACCCAGTGTCAGCATTTGGTGGTGTAGTTGCTGCGAACCGCTTGGTCACCTTGGAGATGGCTGAAGCAATGATCGATGTCTTTACTGAAGTGGTTGTCGCGCCAGCGTATGACGATGCGGCGCTTGCCCTCTTTACTTCGAAGAAAAATTTGCGAGTATTGATTTGTGAAGGCCCCAACGCAGGCCGCAATCTTGAAACTCGAACCATCACTGGTGGCGTCTTGGTTCAGCAAGTAGACGAGGTAGCAGCTCCCGGTGATAGCACCGGAAGCTGGGAACTCGTTTCAGGTGAAGCAGCCAGCAGCGATGTGCTTCGTGATCTCGAATTCGCTTGGCGCGCATGTCGCTCTGTGAAATCAAATGCAATCTTGCTTGCCTCGTCGGGTGCGGCAGTGGGCGTCGGCATGGGTCAGGTCAACCGAGTTGATTCAGCCCGACTTGCCGTTGCTCGCGCAGGTGACCGAGCAGCCGGCTCAGTTGCAGCTTCCGATGCATTCTTTCCATTCGCTGATGGACTCCAGGTTCTGATTGATGGCGGAGTGAAAGCAGTTGTTCAGCCCGGCGGATCAATTCGTGACGAAGAAGTGATCGCTGCTGCTCGTGAGGCTGGCATTACGATGTTCCTTACTGGAACTCGTCATTTCTTCCACTAGTCACAGATTGTCTGGGCAGGGGGAGAGGACGCTGACGACGTGAATGTTTCTGGAAGCAAGGTGCATGTAGGCATTCCGATGGCTGCTTGCGTTTTGGTTGGTGCTCTCACCGCTGTTCAGTCACGCATGAACGGTGAACTTTCCCTCAAAATGCACAACGGTGTTGAAGCAGCCGTGTATAGCTTTGGGTCTGGGCTCGTCGTCTTGCTACTGATCGTTCTTCTATCGAGCAAAGTGCGACAAGGACTCACCGCTGTTCCCGTTGCTATTCGCAGCGGCGCAATCAAATGGTGGCAGATTCTTGGTGGCACGCTCGGAGGGTTTTTTGTTGCGGTGCAGTCTTCTGCAGTTCCACTCATTGGTGTGGCAGTCTTCACGATCGCCATCGTTGCGGGGCAAAGCACGAACTCGCTCGTAGTTGATCGGATTGGGTTAGGGCCAGCAGGAAAGCAAGCAATCACCTGGCAACGAGTTGCTGGCGCCATCCTCGCAATCATTGCAGTGTCACTTGCCGTTGCCCCTCGTCTAAGTTCCGGCTCGATTCCGATTCTTCCTGTGGCATTGGCGTTCATCGCAGGCTTGTTGATCGCAGTGCAGGGTGCGATTAACGGCAGGGTTTCAATGGTTTCTGGGCAACCGTTGTCTGCCGCGTTTCTTAACTTCTTTTTTGGTTCAGTTGTTCTTGGTATCACCCTGGGCATTTCGGTTGGGGTCATGGGCAAGGGGCTCAGTGGTGTGTTCGTTGCTCCTTGGTGGGCCTATCTCGGCGGAGTGATCGGCATTGTTTTTATCAGCATTGCCGCTTGGTCAGTACCCATCATTGGTGTACTGATGTTCGCCTTATTGAGTATTTCTGGGCAGCTGATCGGCTCGATGACACTTGATGCAGTGGCCCCAACACCTGGATCTGAAGTCACGCTGTCATTGGTTCTTGGAGTCTTGCTGGCCTTCATGGCGGTAGGAGTAACAGCCTTCAATCGGCCTTCCCGTCGGTAGTGGAGTGCGCCCTATCGACTTGGTGAGAGGATTAAGCCTGTGACCGCACAGATTCTTGATGGCAAAGCCACGGCAGCCCGCATAAAAGGTGAACTTCGGACCCGAGTTGATGCACTTCGTGCCCGCGGGATCACCCCGGGCTTGGGCACGGTCCTTGTTGGCGATGACCCAGGAAGTCATGCCTATGTTGGCGGCAAGCACAAGGACTGCGAAGAAGTGGGGATCTATTCGATTCGGGTAGATCTGCCTGCAGACACCACCCAAGCGGCTTTAGATGCTGAAATCCTGCGCCTAAACGCCGACCCTGCCGTGACTGGCTACATCGTTCAGTTGCCGCTGCCAAAGCACCTTGATACCAACCGAGTTCTTGAACTGATGGATCCAAACAAAGATGCTGACGGCTTGCATCCAATGAACCTAGGGCGCCTGGTGTTAGGCGAAGAAGCGCCGCTACCTTGCACCCCGCGCGGAATCGTTGAACTCTTGCGCACCTATAACGTCAAAATCGATGGCGCTCATGTGGTTGTTGTTGGTCGCGGCGTAACCGTTGGACGCCCACTTGGTTTATTGCTGACTCGTCGATCTGAAAATGCGACCGTAACTTTGTGCCATACGGGCACTAAAGATGTTGCTTCGTTCTTGCGTCAAGCAGACATCATCGTTGCTGCGGCTGGGGTCGCCCACTTGATCACGGCAGATGTTGTTCGTCCTGGTGCTGCTGTTCTTGATGTTGGTATTACCCGCACCGCTGCTGGGCTTGTTGGCGATGTCCACCCAGACGTAATGAATGTGGCTGCGTTTGTTGCCCCGATGCCAGGTGGTGTTGGGCCGATGACGCGCGCCATGTTGCTGATGAACGTTGTCGATACTGCTGAGCGCTTAGCCCGCTAACAATATTGAGGCATTAGTCGCTCAGTAGCGCCGCGAGTGCATCATTTAGTTTGACCAACTAGCGCCAGCACGCATTTGATCTGACCAGCGAATCTTTGCCCCAAGTTCGTGAGCTGCACGAAGTGGCCAATGTGGGTCGCGAAGCATCTGGCGTGCAAGGAAGCAGACGTCAGCTTTTTGATCTTCAAGAAGTTGCTCGGCCTGTGCAGATTGGGTGATACGGCCAACTGCGGCGGTAAGAATTCCTGTCTGTGCTTTGATTTGAGCAGCGAGATCAATTTGGTAATTCACTTCATTTGGAATTGCTGCTACTGGCAGTGTGCCACCCGAAGACGCATCAATGAGGTCAACGCCAATTCTCTCAAGTTCTTTAACAAAGACCACACTCTGTTCCATATCCCAACCACTATCTGCCCAGTCAGTTGCCGAGATTCGCACAAAAAGCGGCTTTTCCGCAGGCCAGGCTGCGCGTACTGCTGCAGTGACCATGAGTGGGAAGCGCATCCGATTCTCGAGCGAACCGCCATATTCATCTGTGCGGTCATTGCTGAGGGGTGACAGAAACTGATGCATCAGGTATCCATGGGCAGAATGAAGTTCAATGACATCAAAGCCAGCTTTGTCGGCGTTGACCGTAGCGGCCGCAAAGTCGGCGATTGTCCTGTCGATATCTTCTTGATCCATTGCCTTCGGCGTGCTCATCTCAGCAAAGGGTCGGTTTGTTGCGCTGAAGGTTTGCCAGCCACCCTGGCTTGGGTCAAGGACCCCGCCACCGTTTGCAGGGCTCGACGTTGATGCCTTGCGACCAGCATGGGCGAGTTGAATCCCAGCTTTCACGCCTTGGGTGTGGATGAAGTCAGTTATGCGCTTCCACGCGACAACCTGATCGTCATTCCAGATACCAGGGCAAGCCACGCTGATTCGTGCCTCGGGGCTCACGCCGGTGGCTTCTGCCATCACGAGCCCGGCCTTGCCTGTGGCGTACGCTCCCAGAGTTACGAGGTGCCAGTCGCCCACGATGCCCTTGGAATCTGCCGAGTATTGGCACATGGGGGCTACCCAAGCACGATTAGAGAACTCAACGCCGCGGATGGTTAAAGGTTCAAACAGGAGAGTCATACATTCCTCAAGGTGGTCTCATTCTTCATATATCTGGGTGGCACAGTTACCTGCGCTCGCGGCTTTCGCCGCGGTACCCACCTTATGACCTAAGGATTAGGCTGGTCCCAATGTCTCCTCAAAGCGAAGAACCCCTCGCCTCGGTCCACTCACTTCGTGATCACCGCAAGGGTGGAGTTTCGATTGCTCAATGGCCGATCACGGTGGTGCTCATCGGGGTGGCCCTGTCGCTTGTGGTCGTTGCTTTTTGGTCATTTCGGCGAGGGTCAATCATGCTCTCGGCCTTCGTAACTCTGGCGCTTTTCCTACGCCTATTACTGCCTGATGCAGAAGCAGGCTGGCTAGTGGTCAGATCAAAGCGGATCGATGTGATCGTGCTGGCCGCACTGGCAGTAGGGCTTACCGTGATGTCGTTCTGGGTGCCGAACCCGAGCTAGATTAGGAATTCATGAGGCATCATTCCCATAGAGTCTCGAGCCGGTCCTGCAGTCGCATTCGATGCGGGTGATGTACGGGAGTTCAGTATTTGCCATAGTTGGTGAATGACTTCTTCATCTGGTCCGCGCCTGCGCCCCATCTTGGATGCCATTCCTGCCTATAAAGCTGGTCAGCCGGCTCGAGTTCTTGAAGGCGTTACTTCATACAAACTGTCGTCAAATGAAAACCCATTTCCGCCGTTGCCGGAAATCGTGCAGGCGGCAACGACAGCAGCAGCTTCAATGCAGCTGTATCCAGACTTTGCTTCAACGCAATTAGTGAGCGCACTTGGAAAAAGATTTAACGTTCCTGAAGCTCACCTCGCAGTGGCGACCGGAAGTGTTGCTCTGACCCAACAACTTGTGAACATCACTAGCGAACCAGGTGACTCTGTCATGTTCGCTTGGCGCTCTTTTGAGTCTTATCCGATTGTGACAATGATTGGCGGAGCGAATCCCGTTCGAGTGGCTCTTGATCAAGATGACCGGCACGATCTTGATGCGATGCTCGAAGCCATTGATTCAACTACCCGTTTGATCTTTGTGTGCAATCCAAATAATCCAACGGGTACGGCAGTTGGGTCAAAACCGCTTGCGGACTTTCTTTCGAAAGTACCTTCAGACGTATTAGTGGTCATTGACGAGGCCTATCGCGAATTCGTTGATCCCGGCAAGATCCCAGACGGACTGGATTTCTACCGTGATTATGCAAACGTCGCAGTGTTGCGCACTTTCTCCAAGGCATATGGTCTCGCTGGACTTCGTGTTGGTTTTTGTATTGCGCATGAGCCAGTTGCTGAAGCCCTGCGCAAAGTGCAGATCCCGTTCGGAGTCTCTTCTGTTGCACAAGCAGCCGGTATCGCCGCCCTGATCCCTTCCGTTGAGAAGGCCGCCTTTGCTCGTTGTGAGAACTTGGTGACAGAGCGCAACCGGGTGCATGAGGCATTGAAGGCGGTTGGCTTTCATCCGTCGGAGTCCGAAGCCAACTTTGTTTGGCTTCGCCTTGGCGAGCACACTTCAGCTTTTGCTGAGTCCTGCGAATCAGCCGGGGTGGCAGTGCGACCCTTTGCCGGCGAGGGTGTTCGGGTCTCGGTGGGGCTGCCAGAAGCCAATGACCAATTCGTCGCCACCGCAAAGATCTGGCTGGCCGGTCAGCAGTAGCAGCCATTTTTATCCCAAAGCGGACTTCAGCCGCGCTTATGGGGCTCTTGAGGTGAGTGGTGCATCACATGGCGCTGATCCGTGGGGAACAGCCCTAGGTTGCGGCAGTATGTTTGGCCTTTGATTTGTCCCCCCATCCCCTTGAAAGGCAGAGCATGGCTCGCAGTGGCAAGATCGCCGTTATCGGCGCAGGTTTCTATGGTTCAACAACGGCAATGCGCCTGGCTGAGTACGACATCTTTGAGACGGTCGTTCTCACCGATGTGCTCGACGGCAAGGCTGAAGGTCTGGCTCTAGATTTGAACCAGTCACGTTGGATCGAAGGTTTTGAAACTAAGGTCGTCGGACAGACCACTGGAATGGACGGTTCAGGCTACGAAGCCATCGCCGGTTCTGAGATCGTGGTCATCACTGCAGGTTTGCCGCGCAAGCCAGGTATGAGCCGCATGGACCTGATCGAAACCAACGCAAAGATCATGCGTCAGGTTGCCGAGAACATTGCCAAGCATGCACCGGGCACAGTCATCATCAACGTCTCAAACCCACTTGATGAAATGACTGCCCTTGCGCAGATCGTTTCTGGTTTCCCATACGAGCGCGTCATCGGTCAGGCCGGAATGCTCGACACCGCTCGATTCACACACTTTGTTGCGGAAGAGCTTGATGTTCCGGTTGCGTCCGTGACCACTCTTACTTTGGGTTCGCATGGCGACACGATGGTTCCAGTTGCATCTGCATGCTCAGTGAGCGGCAAGCCACTGACGGATCTGTTACCTGCTGACAAGATTGAAGAGCTCGTCGTTCGTACTCGCAACGGTGGAGCGGAAGTTGTTGCGCTGCTTAAGACTGGTTCTGCTTACTACGCTCCTTCAGCTGCTGCGGCTCGGATGGCTAAGGCTGTTCATGAGGATTCAGGCGCTGTTATGCCTGTGTGTGCATGGGTTGATGGCGAATACGGCTTGACTGGTGCTTATCTCGGTGTTGAAGCAGAACTTGGTAAGGGCGGCATACGCAAGATTGTTGAAACCCCCTTGTCAGATGCAGAGAAGGCACTGCTCATAGAGGCTTACGAAGCAGTCAAGGTTAAGCAGGCAGACGTAAAAGATCTTTAAAGATTGACCGGTGAGTGCATCGAAACCCGGTGCGCTCACCGTTTTCTCCGGGCCTAAACAAGAGGAGCAACCGCATGAGCAAGATCAAGGTAGTGAACCCAGTCGTTGAACTTGATGGCGACGAAATGACTCGCATCATCTGGCAGTTCATCAAAGATGAACTCATCGTCAAGTACCTCGATATCGATTTGAAGTACTACGACCTTGGCATGGAATACCGTGATGCCACCGACGATCAAGTGACTATTGATTCAGCGGAAGCAATCTTGAAGTACGGCGTTGGCGTGAAATGCGCAACGATTACCCCTGACGAGGCGCGCGTCGAAGAGTTCGGCCTGAAGAAGATGTGGAAGTCGCCAAACGGCACTATTCGTAACATTCTCGGCGGCGTGATCTTCCGTGAGCCAATCATCATCTCGAACATCCCACGTTTGGTGCCAGGCTGGACTAAGCCAATTGTTGTTGGTCGTCACGCATTTGGTGATCAATACAAGGCAACGGACTTCAAGGTTCCAAGTGCCGGCACGTTGACCATGACGTTCACCCCAACTGATGGCTCAGAGCCAATGGAATTCAACGTGTTTGATTTCCCTGGTGCTGGCGTTGCGATGGGCATGTACAACTTGGACGAATCGATCCGCGACTTTGCTCGCGCATCAATGCGTTACGGACTCAACCGTGGTTACCCAGTTTACCTGTCGACTAAGAACACCATCTTGAAGGCCTACGACGGTCAGTTCAAAGACATTTTCGCCGATGTCTACGAGAAAGAGTTCAAGGGTGAATTCGAAGCCGCTGGCATCGAATACGAACATCGCTTGATCGACGACATGGTTGCTGCTGCGATGAAGTGGGAAGGCGGCTATGTCTGGGCATGCAAGAACTACGATGGCGACGTTCAATCCGACACCATTGCTCAGGGCTTTGGTTCTCTCGGTCTGATGACTTCAGTCTTGATGTCACCTGATGGCCGCACTGTTGAAGCTGAAGCAGCTCACGGCACTGTGACGCGTCACTTCCGTCAGCATCAGGCAGGCAAGCCAACCTCAACGAACCCAATCGCATCCATCTTTGCTTGGACTCGCGGCTTGGATCATCGAGGCAATCTTGACGGCACCCCAGAGGTCAGTGCTTTCGCTCAGACCCTCGAGCGCGTCTGTATCGAAACAGTTGAAGAGGGCAAGATGACGAAGGATCTTTCCCTGCTCATTGGTCCTGATCAGCCATGGCAGACAACCCAGGAATTCCTGGCCTCCATTGATGAGAACCTGCAGAAAGCGATGCGCTAAACAGATGACTTTCAACGACAGGGTGGGTAGCTAATGTCAGCTACTCACCCTTCGTCTGTCGCTTTCGAGCATGGACTTTCAAAGAAGCGCCTTTGGGCGCTCATGGGCACTCTTGCTGCAATGACGGCGTTCGCGCCGCTTGCAACGGATGTGTATTTACCTGCATTTCCAAACCTCACTAGTGAATTCAACGCCAGCGATTCAGCAGCCCAACTCACTTTGACCGCTTCGTTCCTAGGCATCATGTTGGGCCAGATCATCTTTGGTCCGTTGTCTGACTCGCTTGGCCGACGTCGCTTGGTACTCATTACCACGATAACAACTGTGTTTGCGACTTTGGCTTGCGCGTTAGCGCCGTCAATGGAATTTCTCACTGTTGCGCGCTTAGTTCTGGGGATCACTGGTGGCGCAGGAATCGTGATTAGCCGAGCGATTGCTGCGGACATCGTGAAGGGTCCTGAAGCAGCCCGCTTCTTTTCACTTCTCATGAGCATTTCTATGTTGGCACCACTGCTGGGCCCGCTTATTGGCGGCGTGTTATTAAATATGACAGATACTTGGCGCTCAGCCTTCTTCTTTCTCGCAATTTTTTGTGCATTTTTGGCGACTGCAATTGTCTTCTTCGTTCCTGAAACCTTGCCGGTTGAGCGCAGGCATTCGGGAGGGTTCGGGGAACTTGGTAAAGGCGCGCTTTCTCTCATGCGGGATCGAGTCTTTGTTGGCTATGCGCTAACCCAGGTGTTTGCCTTTGGTGCCCTGTTTGCATACCTGGCGAGCTCATCATTTATTTTCCAAGAGCAGTTTGGGCTAACAGCCACTCAATATAGTTTTGCGTTTTCCGGGCTTGCCGGATCTATTGTGATCACGGGATTTGTCAATAGGCGTCTGGTCGTCACATTGGATGTTCGCAAAGTTTTGGTTTGGTCCCTTGTGATCTCTGCTGTTGGTGGGCTGATGTTGGTTCCCGTTATGGCGTCTGACAAGCCGTCGATGTGGTTCATGATTGCGATGATGCTTTTGGTTATCGCAACGCGAGCCACCATCGGGGCAAATGCAATGGCGCTTGCTCTTGCGAGAAGCTCGTTTATGGGGACGGCATCTGCGATTCTTGGGGCACTTACCTTTGCCGGTGCTCTCGTTGTTGCACCGCTGCTCGCACTCCTGCCGTACAACACCGGTTTGACGATGGCGGTTGTCATAGCACTTTGCTCTGTTTTGTCTTGGGCCTCAACAGCATTCTTGTCTCGGGAGAAATCCGCATAGGGTTACTGTCATGAGTAGCACTTGGGTCAACATCGTAGTCGTGCTGTTCTTCGTCCTAATCGGCGGATTTTTCGCTGCAGCAGAACTAGCGTTGGTTTCGCTACGTGACAGCCAAATAACACGGTTAGCGTCTCAAGGCCGAAGAGGTCGCCGATTAGCAGCAGTCGCGTCTAACCCCAACCGCTATCTTGCTGCGGGTCAGGTTGGCGTGACATTGGCAGGATTCATCTCGGCTGGTTTCGGTGCTTCGCAGATCGCTCCGCAGATCACCACTGTTTTAGTTAGCTGGGGGATGAGCGAGTCAGTGGCGGATCCGCTTGCTTTTCTGGCTGTCACCATCGTGATCGTGTTCTTCTCACTCGTTCTAGGCGAACTCGTTCCAAAACGTATTGCCTTACAACGGGTGGAAAGTGTGGCGCTTGCTGTCGCTGGACCTATTGATTTCATGGCGAAACTTTTCCGTCCTTTCATTGCAGGGCTCTCCTATGCAACCGATGCAGTCGTGCGGCTGATGGGCATCGACCCGCACGCCGCGAAAGAGCAAATTAGCGGCGAAGAGCTGCGTGATCTCGTTGCTGGGCATGAGGATTTAACACAACATGAGCGCGAATTAATTGACGATGTTTTCTCAGCTGGGGATCGTGAACTTCGCGAGGTCATGATTCCCCGCACTGAAGTTGAGTTCCTGGATGCAAGTTTGCCAGTATTCAAAGCAGTAAAACTCATTTCCGATAAACCACATTCACGCTATCCAGTGATGCGCGAATCCTCCGATGACATCATCGGTTTCGTTCATATCCGAGATATCATGATGCCCGATGTAGCCGAACGCTCGATCAGAGTTGGCGAACTTATCCGGGAGATCGCAGCCTTCCCTGGCACAAATGGTGTGTTATCAACCCTGTCGCAAATGCGCCGTCGCCACCAGCACATGGCGATCGTCGTGGACGAATATGGCGGCACAGCAGGCATCGTGACGATGGAAGATCTCGTCGAGGAGTTGATCGGCGACATCCAAGATGAATATGACCTGGAAGATGCCGGAGACACTTCCAGGCCACAAGGCATCTTGAGTGTTGATGGCTTGTTGAATGTGGATGACTTTGAAGAAGACTGCGGAATCAAGCTTCCCGAGGGCCCGTATGAAACTGTTGCGGGTTTCTTTATCGCGGAGTTCGGGTCGCTACCTGGTTTGGGTGCGGCTGTCACAGCATGCGACCACACCTTCACGGTAATCAAACTTGACGGACGCCGAGTATCCAGAATTCGCGTAGAACCAGTAGAAGTTGACGACCTCGTGCAGGACGCCGATTCTGCTTTGCCAGAATAAGGGTCATGTCTGCTGATCGCTCCTCGCGAGTGCTGTCCGGAATCCAGCCCACTGCGGATTCCTTCCAACTAGGAAACTACCTAGGTGCACTGCGCCAGTGGGTGCAGATGCAGCACGACAATGACGCGTATTACGTCGTGGTTGATCAGCACGCAATTACCGTTGACCATGACCCAGCGTTACTTCGCCGCAGAACTTTGGTCTCATTTGCCCAGTTGCTTGCTCTTGGTTTGAATCCAGACATCTGCACAATATTTGTTCAGAGCCACGTTCCAGAACACAGCCAATTGGCATGGGTGCTTGAATGCCAAACTGGTTTTGGTGAGGCAAGTCGAATGACGCAGTTTAAGGACAAGTCGCAAAAGGGTGGCGCAGATCGGTCGACTGTTGGTCTGTTTACCTATCCAATTTTGCAGGCTGCAGATATTTTGATTTATGAGGCTGATGAAGTACCTGTTGGTGAAGATCAACGCCAGCACCTTGAGCTCACTCGTGATCTTGCGCAGCGGTTCAATGCATCATTTGGGGAGACCTTGACCGTGCCCAAGGGCATGTATGTAACGGACACCGCGAAGATTGTTGATCTACAAGATCCAACTTCTAAGATGAGTAAGTCCAGCGCACCTGGTTGCGTCTTTTTATTAGACGACGACAAAACGCTGACGAAAAAAATCAAGAGTGCAGTCACGGATTCAGAGCGTGAGATTCGATTCGATGCAGAAAAAAAGGCCGGAGTCTCAAACCTACTTACGATCCA
>WLNQ01000054.1 GCA_009699705.1 Actinomycetota bacterium
GGGATTCTTGTCCGGCTGCTTTGGAGCGTGCGTGAAGGAAGAAATCGACGTGGCGAATCTCGCCGAGGGTCGGTTCATGCATTCCTTGGCTCAAGAGCTCTGGAACTTCCCTCGCAGCCTCACCGGGGATGGGGTTCGGGCCACCTTTGACGTCCTTATGAATTACCTTCCTGGACTGACCATCCATGAGGTTCCCAGCGGCACGGCTGCCTTCGATTGGACTGTTCCCGATGAGTGGAATATCCGCGATGCCTACCTCGTAGGGCCAGACGGCACTCGAATCATTGATTTCAAGAACAGCAACATTCATGTGGTCGGGTATTCCGACGCGATCGATGTTCGACTCAGCTTGGATGAACTCCAGCCCCATCTGCACTCTGATCCCGAGCATCGATCTGTGATTCCTTATGTCACCAGCTACTACAACCGGGTCTGGGGTTTGTGCTTGCCGCAAGATGTGCGGGATCAACTGCAACCTGGTGAGTATCACGCGGTGATCGACAGCTCCCTTGATCCGGGTTCGCTGACCTACGGCGAGCTTGTGATCCCTGGTGATTCAACCGATGAAGTCTTTATTTCCACCTACATCTGCCATCCCTCGCTCGCCAATAATGAACTCTCCGGCCCAGTAGTTTCTGTTGCCCTTGCGCGCTGGCTCATGTCACTTCCTGCCCGCAAATTCACTTACCGATTTGTGTTCGTGCCAGAAACCATTGGTGCCATCACCTACCTGTCACGCAATCTTGCGCACTTGAAAGCAAATGTTGTTGCCGGTTATCAACTCACTTGCATTGGCGACGAAGGCGACTACTCCTACATGGAGTCACGCCTAGGCGGACTGCCGATCGACCGCATTGCCCGTCGCGCAGTTCTTGGCACACCTCAGCCAGCCATCTACTCCTACCTTGATCGCGGCAGCGATGAACGCCACTACTGCTCACCGGGCGTGGACCTGCCGCTGATCTCCTTGATGCGTACGAAATACGGCTCTTACCCGCAGTACCACTCATCAGCCGATGACCTCACCTTCGTGACACCCGCTGGACTTCAAGGTGGTTTTAATCTTGTTCAGTCCTGTATTTCTGAATTTGAATCCTCGATTTACTACCGCACCACCGTGTTCGCTGAGCCGCAATTAGGTAAGCGCGGTTTGTATCACGCGATGCACGGTCGTACGGTTTCTGACGTGATTCTGCTGCGTACAAATGTGCTCGCCTACGCCGATGGGCATCATTCACTTCAAGACATGGCCGAACTCTTTGAGCGTCCGTTCGAAGATATCCAAGCTGTGGTTGCAGAATTACTCGAGCACGGTTTGCTGGAAGAAGTTCCACCGATGAAGGGTTACTGATGTCAGTCGCATCGCACTACGACGGCAGTGCTTCAACGTATGGAAATCAATACGATCCAGAACAACTCTGGACCAACGAGGAATACCCTTCAAACTTTTTCCGCTTACAACTCGTGCAGCGTCTACTCGCCGAATTCGGCTCAACATCGGTCTATGAACTTGGCGTCGGGGATGCCTCACCACTTTCAACTATTGGTGCAACCGGCATTCGAGTAGCCGGCAACGATATTTCTCCAGAAATGGTCAAAGTCGCGCAGGCCAACATGCAAGCCCGTGGCCTAGAAGGCTCGGCCATCAGCTGGCTTGATGCTCAGGATGCAACTGCCCTTGAGACCGAACGCGAGTTGCGTGGCGAATTTGATTCCGTGATGGCCCTCGGGGTTATACCCCATGTAGCCGATGATGTGGCTTTCGTTGCAGGTATGGATTCATTCCTGCGCCCCGGCGGGCAACTCATCCTGCAATTCCGTAATTCGATGTTTTCGATGTTCACTTTTAATCGACTCACAAAAGAGTTCATTCTCGATGAACTCCTCGTTGATGTGTCAGACAAGATTCGCAATGTTGTTGCTGCTGATCTGGATGCGCGCCTCGCGGTGGATAAGCCACCTGTTCGTACTCGTCCTACCGGTGATGGCTACGACGAAATTCTCTCGCGCTTTCATAATCCTTTTGAACTCGCAGAAGTGGTGAAAGCACAAGGCTTTTCGGATCTGAAATTCCATTGGTACAACTATCACCCGGCCTACCCGATGCTGGCTGAGCAAATCGATGCTCACGAATATCGTGAAGCCCAAATTGCTCTCGAACACGAAGGAACTTGGCGCGGCATGTTCTTGTGCTCAGCTGGAGTTATCGAAGCCGTGAAGAACTCTTAGTCATGGCGCACAACTTTGCGATGCTCTTAAAGTCATATGCCGGTGACTTTGAATACGCTACGCGCCTCGTTGAATCATTTAATCGATTTAACGTTGATCATGTGACGCTATATGCCGTAGTGCCCGAGTCAGATCTTGAACTCTTTCAGAAGCTTTCCTCTGACCACGTGCTGGTGCTTTCCGAAAACAAGCTGGCCTCTCATCTGGTTGACGCGCCAGTGCATGGCATGCGCGCGGGTTACATCAATCAAGAGATTGTGAAATTGTCCTTTTGGGAATTAGGACTTGCCTCGAATTACTTTTGCGTGGATTCAGATGCCGAATTCATTCGCAACTTTTATATTTCAGATTTCATGTTTGACGCAGATACGCCTTATTCAGTGCTCGTCGAAGACCACGAACTTGAAGTCGAACCTGCCTATTACGCACAATATTGGCAAACCCGTTCTGTTGAAATTCAGCACATCGCAGATCTCATCGGGTGGACTTCACCCGTAATTCGCACCTGTCACGGCCACACTGTTTTCTCTGCAAAGGTTCTTAAATCATTTGTCGAAGGCTTTCTTAAGCCACGTGGCTGGGATTACCGCGATGTGCTTGCTGAATCTCCCTATGAATTCAGTTGGTACAACATCTGGCTTCAATTCGCGCATCCAAACGGTATTCAGGCTCGTGAGCCTTGGATCAAGGTCTTTCACCATGAGGGCCATCACCTTGAATACCTCATGCGCGGTGTAACCATCACTGACATCGCACGCGGTTACCTCGGCATCGTGGTGAATTCCAATTACTCGCGTGATCTTGGCGTGGTGAGTGCTTCTGCATCTAAGCCTGAGTCTCTGGCTCGCTACTTGTCATACGGCGAGCTTGTGGGTGTCTTAACGGCAAAGATCAAAGACACGGCAGCGCGACGCTTTAAGCGCTAAACGCCTCTAAGATTGCATCAGAGCATCAATTTTGAAGGATTTCGTTTGAGATTCTCAGCTACACGAAGTGAAGGGGTGAGAGAGCATGAGCGAGATTATCGAATCGGCTCTTCGTCTACCTCGGCTCGCAAAAACTCTCTCCGCCGCGCGAGCTTTCAATAACAGTCCCCAGATTCCTGCGGCTACCGACGGTCAGTCACAGTTCAACATGCGTTCGGCGATGGATCTTGATCCGCGCGTCGGCAAATGGATTTCACGTCGAGTTGTAAAACAATCCTCACCGGATGCTTGGCGGCTAGCCGATGGAATTTCAAGTCGCTTCCTTGACATCACTGAGGCAAATCGCGCCGTTTCAGCAATCCAACGTGACGGGTTCTATGTGTTTGACCGCGTTGTCGATCCTTCGATCACTGATGTGATTCGCTCTTTTGCCGAAAAAGCACCCTGTGTTGCCCGTGGCGCTGGCACTCCTGCCGAGCAATATCCCCGCGAGCATCCAGCTGTTGGCCGCTACGACCTTGACGAATCAACGGCTTTACAGTGCGCCGAGGTGCAAGAGTTCGCCACTGATCCGGTCATGGCTCTCATTGCCCAGAAGTATCTCGGCCAGCCGGTGATGATGGACGAAGTGGCTTTTTGGTGGACCACGAGCAAGCGCTCCGAGGATGCCAACCTCAATGCCCAGCTCTTTCACCAAGATCGCGACCGGCTCTCGTTCTTGAAGTTCTTTATCTACCTCACTGATGTTGAACCAGACACCGGACCGCATGTGTACCTCAAAGGTTCACACCGCGATCTGCCTTGGTCTTTACGCGGCGACGGTCGCAAGACCGATGAAGCCGTTCGCGCTGCTGGCCTTTGGAACAACGTCACTGAGATCTGCGGACCAGCCGGTTCGATTATGGCCGTGGACACCATCGGCTTGCATAAAGGTCAAACACCGCTTCGTGGCGATCGGCTGGCACTCGAGAATGAATTCTCCACATCACTTTTCGGCATGGACTATGAACGTCCACACTTTGAAGCTACTGAGTTGACGAAAACTCGATTGCAGGAAATGCCTTGGGTACTTCAGCGCTACGGCTTAACGCCCTCTGCATAGATTGATTTACTCTTCGGGCTTCGAATTTCCAGTCGCAGCAATAAGAGCAAAAATTGCCTTAGGCAGCATCAACGCCAAGCTACAAAAATATCGTGTTCAATGGTCCACTTGAGCGATACGGATTCAGCCCAGTCTACGAGAAAAGACCTCGAAGGATAGGCGCCTTCTCCACTTCGCAATTCTCCGAATCCTCGAAAGTCATCAACAAAAACGGCGACAGAATCCCACGTGTGCAACCTAGCTGCGATAGCCGCTAACTCTTCACGTATTGGTGTGGCTTGCTCGCCTAGAAAGGTAATGCCACCTGAAGTATGTCCGTCGAGCCAGAATGAAACATCCCCCGAAATCGTCTCGAGAAGTGCGGGCATCACATTCTCTGAAGTCCCTTCAATTACGTCAATATTCTTCTTGCTCCGAAGCTTATTTTTCGCACGCGACGCGAGATAAGGGCTGGGTTCGATTGTAAATACATGCTTAGCTGTACGAGCCAAGAAGAGCGTTGTCTTGCCTAGGTACGTGCCAGATTCAACCCAGGTACCAGTCAGATTTCCATACCGCGAAAGAACCGCCTTCTTCACCCGAGTTGGTGCAGGCACTGCATACCCGCGCGAACTCCAGGTGGCGCGGTGCCATGAAGCCTTAAGATCCGCTCTCACTCCGATGGGTATTAACTCTTTGATCGTTTTCATCTCTTTACTGTCCTCCCGTTGCCACGCAATTTCGTGATCAATACCCAGCCACCAACATTTACTTTTCCCGGGTCAGGCGCCACCGTTCTAGTCTGTTTAACGCATGACTGATATCCAAGGTTGTTTTATTCGCCTCACTGAATTCGATGGCACCCAAAGATCGGAGGCCTCTGTTGTTCTTTTCCACAAATTGATAAGTAAATCCTCTGCGTTTCATCATCAAACCGTAGGAAACGGCACCTGGCCAAGAACCTGGATTGCGCTCTTGGAGTGCCTGCGAAAGTTCTTCGATAGTGGCTACACCAATGGCACAGCCCAATTTGTCATAGGCGCACGGCCCCATCACGATCACCGGCTTGCGCGCAAAGGCAGCTTCAACTCCGGTGGTGGACCCGTAGGTCACGACTATGTCGGCCTGGCGCATCAGTTCATATGAGTCGGCGTCCGCGAATGGATCCAAATGCAGGTCTGGGTGCGCCAGTTCAACTGCTTCCATCCACTCATCTACATCCTGCTTTGGCTTTATTCGCTTATGCGGATGTGACCGCACTACAAGGGAGTAACCTGGGCGTTTGCGGCACTCATCAGCCAACACTTTGAGCGCGTTATTTTGCCCCGCAAAGTAAGCGTCCCAATCCAATTCCAACTCCGCAATTTCATCGCCAGACGAACTGAAGTACACCACCGTGCATTCCGCAGCCGGCAGTTCTACTTTGGAGCCCTTCTTCTGGGCTTCCACGAAGAGCGAATTCATCGGGTCTTCGTGATTTACTCGTTCAAGAAACCAGCTACTGCCGAGTTCGTCGCGTTCGTCTGCGGGCCATTCGTTGTAGAGCTTCAACATTCGCCTCTGTAACGCATCCCAATCATGAGTTGCATCAATGGTGAGATCGAAATCTGTATGACTACCACCCATGTCGTAATTCAGCACAGGAAGCCCGCGAGTTTCAGCTGCTGCCGCCGCGGCTCGGTCATGAAGGAACCGCCCGTTGTAGACAATGATCGCGGTTATGCCGCGCTCGTCAATGAGCTGCAGAATTTGATCATAGACATAGGCATAGGACTTAGACGTTGCCTCAACCCATTTTTTGGGCCACAGGAAATCGTCAGTTACGGGTGTTTCGGTATCGGGGTGCACTTGCAAGATAGCTCTGCCTACAGCCGTGCCCCGGTACTCCATTGCCCGAATACTCGTTCTATTCAGAATCTCTGGAAAACTCAGCGCGTCTACCGGGTGCCATCGACGGATTGGTGGTTGAGCGAAAGCTTTGTCACTTAGACCAGATGCGATCAAGGCAGCTTTGACACGGTCATCACGGCCCGGTGATCGCAAAAGTGCACTCGCGCGACGACTCGTTGTCCAACCAACGTCATGCAGAGGAGTGCGACCAGACCAAAAGGCGAGAGTCACTTCGGAGCCGAGGTCTCGCAGACATAGCGCAATGTCAGCCAAAGCTGCTTGAGCGAAATCCCATTGATTAAACGAACTCAACAACACGTTTTGACGTTGTTCTTGCGTTAAAACAGATGTGAGGTATTCGCCAACGGAAGGGTGCTCCGCCCTTAGACGCTGACTTCTAGCCGAATTCATGATTGCTTTACTTTATCTGCGCAGGGATTCATAGACAGCTGCGGTTTCTTTGGCCGAGCGCTCCCAGGAGAACTGGGCTGCCCGTGTGATGCCCAAACCTGAGAGTCGATCTTGTTCACTTTGATCAGCAAGAACTTCTGAGATGACATCCGCCAGTTCGGCTGCATCTCCTGGAGTGAAATACCGGGCTGCATCTCCGCCAACCTCAGGAAGAGCTGTAGCTGCAGCAAGCAGCGTCGGGGTGCCGCATGCCATCGATTCAAGCGCCGGTAAACCAAATCCCTCAAACCTTGAAGGAAAGACGCAGAGTTCCGCGTTGCAATACGCCGCTGTCATTTCGGCATCAGGCAAAGTGCGCTGTCGTACCCTGCCTCGAATACCTAATGTTGTGATCATTTGCTCTTCAGCACGAGTGAATGGTCCGCCACCGACGAATAACAGGATGAATTCTGGGTGGCTCACCGAAATTTTGGCGAAGGCTCGGAACAAGACGTCGGCGTCTTTGTATTGGCTCCGATTGCCGACAAACAAGATGTACTTTTCGGGTAGATCACTCCATCTGGCAGCTCCTGGCTTGAATGCCGGGTCCACACCGTGGTGCACAACAGTGATGGGCGCTTTGACTCCGCCGTAAGTCTCTAGGAGATCATCCCGCGTGGCCGCAGAAACGCAGATCACATGATCAGCCAACTCGACGTAGCGCTTCTTTCTAGTGAGGAGATCTAGACGTCTGCGAGTCTTTGGCATCCGCTCGGGAATCATGTCGTGGATCGTGACAACACGTTTTGCTCCCGGATATCCGGTAAGTCCATGGGGTAAATAGAACGTGTTGTGAATGATGTCGACCTGCACATCTGGCCGGCGCCGAGTGAAGTAGCGGGCTAACGCCTTGTAGGAGTTGCTTGCTTCTTGCACTTCAAGGGCTCGCATCGTGGGTGGGCTATCAAGTACGTAGCGATTAACTATGGGAGCCCGAAGCGGTTCGAGTTCAACCCCAAATTCAGGATGGGCCACAAATTGTTTGGCTAGCTCTGCAAAAAGTCGAGAAATACCGCCATATTCCTGAATCGCAAAGATCTGCTCATCAAAGGCTAGGCGCACCCGTAGATTCTATTGGGCGTTCCTCTCTCCCCGGGGTTCTACACTTCGGAAGCAACAAGGAGGTTCAGATCAGTAGCGAATCGATGAAACGCGTTGTCGTGTTTCCTGTGAGTGGATACATCAATCGTCTTCAGGCAGTGGCAAGCGCCTCTCTGCTTGCTCAGGAGCTCGGTTGGCAGCTTTTTGTTGCTTGGGAGCCACAAGAGGTCGCAGCCGCCCCCGCCAATGCGCTGTTCAGCGAAGAGTTTTGTCATGAGTTCGTGCGCACCGAAGCCCAAATTGATGAACTGTTCAGTATTAGAAAAGATTCCATCCCCCGTTATTTGACTACTGATGTACCTGCTGGGCGCATCACTTTGGCTGGACACGACCATGGCGAACAAATTTTTATGCCGGAGTTATCTGCCTCGCTTCAAGCAAATTCTGAGATTCACACACTGGCGATAGCCGCAGGAGGGCATTTTGGGTTGACTGGCTCGAACCTCTCGATGCAGCAGCAAGAAGCATTCTTACGACCCGCGCGAGGCGCCTGGTATCGAAATTTGCAATTGAATGCGGAGATCGAGCAGCGGGTTTTCAACGAACGGGCTGCACGCCCTTCATATCTCGCTCTCCATTTGCGTTACACCGATCGCTCCCATCAGGTTCCTTCACGGCGGAGCATTTCCCAAGCCCTTGAAACCCTGGCTGCTAGGACTAAGACTCGCTCACTGTTTATCGCAAGCGACTCAGCCGCATCACGTGATGAGTGGGCGCAACGAGCCCGAGTGCTGGGGTTTGAACCTTGGAGCGTTGAGCATTCCGTCTGGGACCGATCAGATCCTCGAAGCGCGCACCCTGCGCTCATCGATTGGCGTTTGCTTTGTGGAAGTGAAGCCATGGTGTATTTCTCTGAATCCTCATTCGCCTATGAGGCTGCCGTTGCCTCGGGAGGTTTTGATGAGTCGATCGGGCTATCACCACACAAGCTCAGTGGCATTCGTGCGGGAGCTGCCAAGTTGTTTGGGGCGGCTATCTCATACCCAATACGTCACGGCTGGTTTAAGTCGAACTAAGGCAAGAATCCGTCCTGCAGGCTTTCGCCGCGCATTGCGACTGTCGGCGAGAGTTGCGCAGTGCACAGCGGATAGACATTCCAACACTGATCAGATGTAGTCGGTATCTGCACAATCAAGCCGCTAGCAAGGGTCTTAGATTTGGTTGGCACATCGACCACTGGTGCAAAGTACACACTCACATCGATTGGCCCCACTGCCCACGAATGCTGCTGGGTGTTAAGACCAGGGTGTATTCGCGTGACTCCTGCGTATGCGACAACGGCCAAGATGACAGTCGATGACAACACGAGCGCAAATGGGGCCACAAATGCGGATATGAGGTGAACTTTGTTCGCTTTCGCCACCGCAAATAGAGACCAAGCGATAGGAATGACGCCAAGGCTAAAGATTGGTCCCCAAACGAAACGAAACGATGGGGGTGAGGCCAAGAACCATGCTGCACAAGTAAGTAAGGCGGGCATCATGGCCAAGAGCAAACTCTTTGCGTTGAGTGAGGCCACCTTGATCGCCACAATTATTGAAATCACAGAAGCAACCACTAACGCGAGGATCACGTAGGTTTCCCATTGCGAAGGCAATCGAGACGCCCAAACAGGAATCCAACCCCATCCCACCGCTGCCTCCCAAAGGTGCAGTGGATCTCGAGCAGCACCAAGTGTTGGCGTTCGATTCCAGACTGGATCCGGGGCAAGCCAAGCCACATCAAATGCATGTATTGACAATGGAAACTGCAACCATCCGCTCATGATGAAGTCCCTCACTGACTGGACTACCCCGAAAAGTGCAGCGATCACACCAGCGCTGATCCAAATTGCGCGCGAACCATATTCTCGAGTGACCCCGAAACCAGATGCGCTCTGTCCTGCGATTCGTCGCTCAGTTGCTGACTCGTGCTTATCCAGGATGTACCTCATAACCAAGACGCCGATCACAGCCAGCAAAAACACGGCCATGAGCGGACGCAGACTCACGGCCAGCACCGCCACAACGAAGGCCGTTGAGCCATTACGCGCGCGGTTCGCCGAGGTCCAAAGTGCGTCAGCTAAATAGGCGGACATCACCATTGTTAAAGCAAGTACAGCTGAGTCCGAGGTTGGGCTCGTCACCCAGTAATCAGAAAGCCCAACCATCGGCACCAACGTCACAACAGCACCAACAAGCAAAACGTACGCGCCAACGGTTCGGGATCCGCGTATCCACCGAAAAGCAAGATCAACCAACATCATGGTGATGATCAATCCATTAACAAGTCGATAACCCTCGCCTAGCCAAGGACCATTACCCAAAAACGCTGCGAGCGGGAAAATACTGTTGCTGTAACCCAATGGGAAGTACAGATTCGCTAAGCCAGGAATCGTTGAATAATCACCCGCGTATTTGATTGCTCCTAGGTGGTAGAGACCAGAGTCATAGTTCATTACTGGTCCAAGCGCCGCGACTGCGAAAAACACGACAGCTGCAGCTAAAGCGATCAGTAACAGCACAGCAAAGACAGACAGGTGAATCTTGGTGTCATGTGAGTTCTTGGATCGAGTTACATAGCGAAATATCGAGTAGCCAGCACAGCCGGCTACCACAGCACCCATCCCTGCTGCGGCGGCTGCGCTTCTCAGTGGGAATGCGATACTCAACGCCAAAATGCCAAGTACTGCAACGGCAAATCCCCACCACAACGCATACCTTAGTTGCCCTGTAATCGACTCTTCCAGACGTTTGTTGGTCGTTATTCCATAACCAATTGCAACGCAACTAACAATGACGAATGCCCAGGTAACTAGTACAAGGAAACTACCGGACATTAATCGCGAAGTGTCGAGCGGAAGTATTCAATCGTTGTTTCTAAACCTTCATGCAAGGCGATCGTTGGGTTCCAATTCAGTTGCTGATGTGCCCGTGTGATGTCTGGCTGACGGCGAACAGGATCATCCACCGGCAATGGCATATGTGTAATTCCAGGATTTTTACCAGTCATTTCGATGACGAGTTCAGCCAACTGAGCAATAGTGAATTCGCCAGGGTTGCCAAGGTTGATTGGGCCAGTTACTTCATCGCCTGAATTCATCATTGCAATCAAGCCGTCAACGAGATCATCGACGTAACAAAATGACCGAGTTTGTTCACCTTCGCCGTAGATCGTGATCGGCGTTCCCTCAAGGGCGCTCATGATGAAGTTTGAAACTACTCGGCCATCTCGTGGATGCATCCGCGGGCCGTAGGTGTTGAACAGCCGCACTACCTTGATCTTGAGCTGGTGCTGGCGGTAGTAATCAAAGAAAAGGGTCTCGGCGGCACGCTTGCCTTCGTCGTAACATGCGCGAGGGCCGATCGGGTTCACGTTGCCCCAGTAGTCCTCAGTTTGAGGATGAACCAAGGGATCTCCGTAGACCTCAGACGTTGAAGTCAACAAAATCTTGGCGCCTGTGCGCTTCGCCAACCCCAACATGTTGATAGATCCATGAACTGCCGTCTTAGTGGTTTGAACCGGATCCCGCTGGTAATGCACGGGGCTGGCAGGGCAGGCAAGGTGGTAAATCTCATCAACTTCCACATATAGCGGGAAGGTCACATCGTGACGCATGACTTCAAACCGAGGGTTGTTCAGCAGGTGCGCAATGTTGTCTTTGGTCGAGGAATAGTAATTATCGACGCAGAGCACGTCATACCCGTCGTTGAGTAGACGCTCACATAAGTGGGAGCCAATAAAGCCAGACCCCCCTGTGACGAGCGCTCTTCCTTTGACGATGCTCATTGCGATCCTTTCTTGTGGGTGCTAAACGTATCGCTCTTGCAGCTTTTTACTTGTTCCTCGGCACCCTCTGGTCTTCATTTATCCCGAAACTGGACCTTCCCAGTGAACCGCGCAGGCGCCAGAATCCTGTAGTTTCTCACTACTGCGCAACCAAAATACGACGAAGCTGGCAAGTGGGAAGGAAGCAAAGTTGATGAACCTTCAGGTTCTGATCGCGGTTGCTGGCTCGCCTTCCTTGTTAGACGCTCAGCTCAGAGCTATTTCGCGATACTTTCCGGCTCCTACCGAAGTCTTCGTGGTTGA
>WLNQ01000055.1 GCA_009699705.1 Actinomycetota bacterium
ACCTACGTGTCCACCCGGGTGACTATTGGCCGGCATTGCCATCTAAACACCGGAAGCTCAATCTGCCACGAAGTGGTTCTCGGAGATTTCGTTACCGTGTCCCCTAAGGGCCTCATCTGCGGACGGTCGCGGATCGGTGATTTGACGTTCATCGGTGCAAACGCGACAGTTATCGAAGATGTCGATGTGGCCGGGAACTCTACGATCGGCGCGGGGAGTACGGTTCTCCACTCTCTGGCAAGTTCAGGAACATACGTAGGGACTCCCGCCAAACTGATCCGCGGCTAGCATGCGGCGAGCTCGATGCACATCAAACACCGACGTTCATGGTTTATGTGCGTGTGCTGAAATGCCGGCAAACCGCGCAGAGCCTTGTGACAAGTCACCGTACGTTGGGATTTAGACCGGAAATCTCGCGACTGAGTGCCAGCGAGTGGGATTGGATCTCGTGCCGCCGACAAAAAGCCAGACTCGGTGGGGGAAGATCCCACATTCCGCCAAGAGTTATGGGTACCCGCATTGCTGGGTGCCCATAACTTTCTTTATTTGCTGACGGTGACGGTTGTTCCGACGTTGTCGTAGCACGTAATCGCGATAGTGGCCGCCCCTGAGGTTACGGTCTTCGGGCATGATTCGTCAGCGATGACGGATGCGCCTCGCACCGACCAGCCGGCCGAGAAACGGTCCTCTTCGGCCATTCCAGTTGTCGGGTTCATGTGTGACGTAAACCAGAACACCCTCTGCAGTCCCACGCGGGCTATTTCTTTGCCGTTAGCGTCTAGGAACACTGGCGTGAATGGTGCCCCTGCAACCCATTTGCTATTGGTGGGGCCCAGGACCCTAGTGATTTTGCCCCTGGGGTTGATGGTTTGCTGCTCGAACCCTTGGGGTGCTTCCCGGTCGGGCCGGTCACCGTTCCAGTCGAACCCGTCGACTTCATCAACGCGCACAGTGACCGGTTGTGACAGATTATTTACTAGCGTCACAGTGTTGACGTTCCCTATGGACCTGTCTTCGCCGGCGGCCATCCGGTTCACAGAAGCCTGCGGTGAAGCAGACGTAGCTCCAGCATCACTAGACGCAGTAGTCGTCGAGCTTCCAGAGCAACCCGTGAGAGCAAGGGCTGAGCTGACAGCCAAGATCGGGATGATTGCTAGGGCAGTTGTGCGCATAACGATGTCCATTCTTCGTGTTCAGCGCTGCGACGCAGATGGCGACCAGGTGGTCAGATGAAGCGTGCCAAGAATGACGACTTGCCATTTTTTGACACTGTCCTAGAACAATAGCAGTGTCAGCGCGGGTTAGCCCTTCAAGTCAATCGAGGCTGCTGAGGTGAAAATCTGGCCCGCGAGGTCAGGACCTTTGCCCCTATTTTGCACAGGGACTTGACAATTAACTAAGGCAACCCTAACTTGACTCCAGCAAGCGAGGTAAGGCTTACCTAAGGAGCAAGATGTTCAGCAATTTCCTGATCGGCCTACGCGAAGGCATCGAGGCCGCATTGATCGTGTCAATTCTGGTTGCCTACGTGGTCAAACTCGGTCAGCAACATCTCCTGCCTCGTCTCTGGGCAGGGGTCGGGTTGGCCATTGCGCTGTCCGTGGGATTCGCTTCCCTGCTTGCCATCACGAGCAATGAGCTCTCCGAACGTGCCGAGCAAATTTTTGCAGGCACCACAAGCATCGCTGCTGTTGCACTGATTACTTGGATGATTTTCTGGATGGCAAAGCGCGCGCGCTTCATCAAGGGCCAACTTCAAGGCGAAGTTGATGCAGCACTCGACAAAGGCAGTTGGGCCCTTGCGATTATCGCCTTCGTAGCAGTGATTCGTGAAGGACTTGAAACTGCACTGTTCCTCTACGCAGGAATTTCGTCTAGTGGCGGAACAAGCGAGCCAGTTATTGGCGCACTTCTTGGCCTCCTCACCGCAGTTGTTATCGGTGTCATCATTTATCGCGGGGCCGTGAGTCTGGACCTTGGAAAACTTTTCCGATGGACTGGCTTTGCACTCATCATCGTTGCAGCTGGCTTGCTTGCCTATGCAGTACACGAATATCAAGAAGCCGGATTGCTCCCAGGCGAAGACAACGTTGCTTTCGACATCAGCTCAACCATTCCACCTGAGAGCTGGTATGGCTCTCTCCTTAAGGGCGTCTTTAGCTTCCGTCCAGTAACCACTTGGCTAGAAATTATTGTGTGGTGGGCATACGCGGTACCTGTACTAGTGCTCTTCTTGAAGAAAACTAAGCGACAGGCACCACAGAAGCAGCCGTTGGCACAACAAGCTGCGTAGTCGGGCAACCAATACCTGACGGGCTTGGTGTTGGCGAAGCTTTCTTGGCAGCAACTGTCGCGTCGTCAACAACGGCAACAAAACCGCTGCCAATAACAACATCAACCACGCGCTTCGCGCGGTCATCGGGGATAAGTACGGCCCCCGGGAAGTAATAGGCGAGTAACTGTGCTGCAGCCTTACCCGTTGGCCCGTAACGCAATTCGCCAGTTCCTTGAGCCTGTCGATTGCCATCAGCATTGGCCACAGTTCTGATATCAAAACCACGTGCGCGTAGTTCGTCTGCAGTGGTGCCAGCAAGACCTATCGACTTGGTCGCGTTGTATACATTGACGCGCACTTGCGAAACGACAGGTAGTGACTCAGCTGGTGACACCATCACCGTTACACATGGTGATGGATTCACGGTTGGTGCAACGGCTGCCGGTTCGCTACTGCCGCTGAACATCTTCACGATGCCAAAGATCAAACCAACTAAGACCACAGCCGCCGCGATGATCGCTGCTATCGCATGCCATCTTGGCCGGCGTCGGCGATAGCGGCGCGGTGCAATCCGCACAACGCCTTCACGCATCCCGCTCATGAGTCCTCCTGCAACCGTTGCTCTGCCATGAATTCGCGCACCAGATTGCCACACTCGTCTGCGAGTAATCCAGCTATCACTTCAGGTCGATGGTTCATCCGCTTATCTCGGGGTAAATCCCAATGCGAGCCGCAGGCTCCATATTCGTCATTCCAGGCCCCAAAAACAATCCGGTCAATCCGCGAAAGTACGGCGGCTCCCGCGCACATTGGACACGGCTCAAGGGTCACAACCAGAGTGCATCCAGAAAGTCGCCATTGCCCACGCAAGGCCGCGGCCTCTCGCAATACCAGCACTTCAGCGTGTGCAGTTGGGTCCTGCAGTGCTTCGCGTTGATTCACCGCTCCAGCGATCACTTCGCCCGACTCATCTAGGACGAGAGCCGCAATGGGTAGGTCGCCGGTGAGCGGACCCATTTTGGCCACATCAATGGCCTGCTGCATGGCCCGAAGGTACGGACTGCGCTCAAGATCCACCTGTTGAGGATAGGGCGATCTCGGATTTAGTGGGAATTTCGTGACTGGCGGCGGTCAAGAAATGCTCCAGCGACCGCTGAGATAACACCCATCGCTGCGATAAGCAGCCACCCACCAACATCATCTAAGCCTGCAATATTTGTCGGATCATCCGGGCACATTCCAAGACCACACTCTGGAATCGTGCTGACCGCAATCAGTACGACATCTAAGAAAATCCAGGTAACCACTGCATAGGTCAGGGCTCTAAATCGGCCGGGCTCGTTGCAGACACCTTGATCACCGCTGACGATGGGCGTGTTCCACAACAGCAACACGGCGCAGCCGACCACTCCAACTGCAAATGTCACAAATGCCCAGGTGTAGAGGTGCATGCCAAATACTTCTGGTCCATAACCAGGATCCGCCGGATTGGCAATATGCAAGAAGACCTGTCGAACGCTGCCGGCGGCTCCCACACACCCGGCCAAAATGCTGATGGCGTAGTTACGCGCCTTGATGCCCCACAGCAAGTTCAGCACTGGCCCGACAGCCAAGCCGATCATTCCTGAGCGCTGAACTAGGCACAGCGGACACGGCTGTTCACCGACTCCAAATTGCAGATGTAGCGAGCCGGCCAGCACACCAAGCAAGGCAAGGAGTGCCAGCACATTGATCCACCGGGCAGCAGCTACTTGTCGTTCAACTGAAAAGTTCATGGTTGCCGCTCGCCTAGAAATTCAACGGGATGGGGTCGGTCATGTGAGCCTTCAGCAGGATCACCGTGACTACCAAAGTGAGGATCGCAAGAGCGGGAGACCATCGCCATTTCCTGAAGATCCCGTAGAACACAACTATCCAGAGTGCAAACATTAAAAACATCACCCGTTCAAGGTATCGGAACCTTGCAAACGAGCAGCGCTACAACTCGAAACTTTCTCGCTCACGCCTAGCACCTGCGCTTGCTTAGGCGTTCAAAGCCTGTAACTAGCTGCGAACGAGTCGCGCTATTGCTGCTGTTACTTCATGCAACTTCTCATCCATGTCGACGGTGTCATCTCCCATGGCACTAGTGACACATTCTGATAGATGGCCCTCTAGCATCAAAATTGCGACCGATTGCAACGCCTTGGTGACTGCAGAAATTTGAGTGAGTACATCCATGCACTGCTCGTCTTCATCAACCATTCGGTGTAATCCGCGTATCTGACCTTCAATTCGACGAAGTCGAACAAGGACAGCAGCATTGCTTTGCGTTGCTTCAGTCATGGCAACCTCCATGGCTTTCATTCTAGTACCCACTGGGGGTATCAAGAAACCGACTCCCCACCCGTTTGCTGCGAGTCCGGGGCCAAAGCTCAGGGCGGCCTTAGTCAATTACGACTGGTCGCGCTCCAACGCCCCACACCAGGTAATTCCACATCCAGTTGGCAACCACACTTACTCGGTTGCGACCACCCGCGAGATAAAACACATGCAGCCCAAGCCAGGCCAGCCAAGCCGTGGTGCCATGAAGCCGAAGTCCGTTGGCTTCAACCACCGCACGCCGGCGTCCGATCGTGGCCATCTGGCCCTTATCTTTGTAAACAAAATCAACGAGCGGTTTTCCTGCGACCTTGGCTTTAATCTGCTTGCCAACGTGAATACCCATTTGCATGGCTACCGGAGCAATCATTGGTAAAGCACGGCCATCTGGTCCTTCGAGTGCTGCTGCGTCGCCAATAATCCAAACACCTTCAGTTAATTCCAAACTCGCATTGACTCGCAGTCGGTTTGCCCGGTCCGCTAATCCAAGGGTTGCCCATTGCTCATGCGCGGCAACTCCAGCTGCCCAAACAATTGTTCCTGCGTTGAGCACTTCACCAGATTTCAAGTGCACGTCTGCTGGATACATGCGGTCAACGGCGGCATCAACCATGACGCGGGCACCGAGTTGTTCCAGCTCACTTTTTGCATGCGCGCTGGACTTCTCAGAAAACATGGGCAGCAGTCGCGGTCCGGCTTCCACCAACGTGACCGATGCGAACTCTGCAAGATCAGGGAACTCACGCTTCATGGATCGTTGTAATTCAGCGACTGCGCCGGTGACTTCAACTCCGGTTGGGCCACCACCAACTACAACAACTCGCAAGTGTTCCTTTGGACGATGACCATTTTCAATCTCTTCGTACGCGTTGAGCAGTCGGCTACGAATCTCTCGTGCTTGATTCATCGTCTTCATTTGCAAAGCATTTTCTTCAACACCAGGAACACCAAAGGTGGTACCGGTGCTACCCGTGGCAAGAATTAATTCGTCGAAAGGCAGGACAGCACCATCTTCAAGCCGCAGGCTCTTGCGCTCGGTATCAATACGTACGACATCACCGCGTCGAAAGTCTACGCCAGGGATAGCTCCACGAATCGAATAAGCAATATCGTCTTCAGAAAGCCCACCGGTGGCAACTTGGTACAGCAGCGGCGAAAATAACTGGTACGGATTGCGGTCGATCAACGTCACGTGAATACCGTCGGTCTTTGCTAATTCACGTGCAGCACGTAGACCACCAAAACCGCAGCCGACGATTAATACTCTGCGATCGCCTGCGCGAACTTCATTCATTTCTAACAACCTAATTCGTGTTTGAGTGAAACGGTTATGCAGTCTCAGGAATGGTGTTACTGAGTCGTGTCATTTGATCAGATGACAGTTTCAACGTTGCTGACTTCACGATTGAGTCAACAGTTGCCGGACGAGTTGCGCCAGGGATATTGATGACGACGGGCGAAAGCTGAGACAACCAAGCCAAAGCAACTTCTTGCGCAGTCGCATCGATTTCGTTGCCAACCTCGGCGAAGTCGACATAGCGCGAACCGACTTCAGCATGCTGCGAAGCGCCGCCCAGTGGTGACCAAGGCAGGTAAGCAAGACCTAATTCAGTGCAACGCTGCATCGCAATAGTGTTCGCACGGTATTTCGGTGAGTACTGATTCTGCACAGAAACCACGCCGCCATCATTTGGTCCACCGAGAATGTCGATTGCAATATCGATCTGCACGTCGTCTGCATTAGATAGCCCGATGCGCTTCACTAAGCCGGCTTCTTTGAGTGCAAGAAGCGCATGCATCTGATCGACATAAGGAAGTGATGGATCTGGTCGGTGATGCTGGTACAGCTCAATTTGTGAGACACCCAAACAGATCAAACTCTTTTCACAAGCCGCGCGCAGTGCAGCCGCACTTGAATCTGAGCCGTAAGAGCCGCCGGAACCACGAGTGATGCCACCCTTAGTCGCAACCAGAACATCGGCGAGGTTTGCTGCGCCGGTATAGGTGCGAAGAGCCTCAGCAACGAGGGTCTCGTTGTGTCCAACAGTCGAAGATGACGGCGCATAAATATTTGCCGTGTCGATTATGGTCACTCCCAGATCAAGCGCCCGATGAAGAGTCGCGATCATTCCCTCGCGATCATCGAGCTTGGCGGGAAAGGACATCGGCATGCAGCCAATACCTACCGAGGAAACAGTCAGGTCACCAATGCGTCGAGTAGGTAGGGTCATAGTCAAAGTCTAGTGGCGCGATCCTGTGGCCTTGTGCCGCAAATGAAGAGGTTGGCTAGCGAACTTCGTAAACAGTTGGTGAGCAGCGAACTAATTCAGCGATTCTGCGGAAACCATCCAGGCAGATTCGAGCTCGTCCCGCTTCATGGCTAATTCCTTGAGCCTGGCCGTGAGTTCGGCAAGAAACGCGTGATCATTGGCTGACTCAGCCATTTTCCCGTGAATAGTGGCTTCTTCTTCATCTACCTTGCGCAAGGTTCGCTCGATACGCGAAATGTCCTTTTCAATGATTCGTCGCTCTGCAGCGCTCAAACCTGAGGTTTCAACGACGACAGCGGACTCGTTACTCACACCAGAGCGCGATGACATCACCGTGTGACCACGCATCGAACGCCGGCGAGAAATAAATTCATCGACGCCACCGGTGAGATGCGTGATGGCTTGATCGCCAAAGAGCGCGTAGGTGTCATCACAGACTCGTTCAAGGAAGTAGCGATCATGGGAAATCACGATGAGCGTGCCCGCGAAGCTATCCAGGAGATCTTCAAGAGCCGTGAGAGTTTCCACATCGAAATCGTTCGTTGGTTCGTCGAGCACCAACACGTTTGGTCCACCCATTAACAAACGGGTGAGCTGCAACCGTCGACGTTCCCCACCAGAGAGATCCCCCACCGGAGTCCACTGGCTATCAGCACTAAACCCAAGCCGCTCGCACAACTGCGATGCGGTCAGTTCACGGCCCTTGCCGAGTTCAACCCGACTGGCAACTTTTTCAACTGCTTCCAGCACACGCCATGAAGGATTCAATTCTTCCAAGTGCTGAGAGAGATACGCCGGCTTCACGGTGACACCAGTGATCAGTTTGCCCTGTGAAGGAGGAAGTTCACCGAGTAGAACTCGAATCAACGAGGTTTTGCCTGCACCATTTGCGCCGAGCAAGCCAATCCGATCTCCTGGTCCGAAATTCAGATTGACGCGATCAAGCAGGGTGCGACCAGCAACGTCCATCGAAGCGTCTTGAAGTTCAAACACCGATTTGCCAAGGCGAGCGCCAGCAAAAGCCAACAACTCCGTGGTGTTACGCGGCGGTGGCTCGTTTTCAATCAATTCGTTCGCAGCATCGATGCGGAATTTAGGTTTCGTTGTTCGAGCCGGAGCTCCTCGACGCAACCAAGCCAATTCTTTGCGCAACAGATTCTGTCGACGAGCTTCAGAAGACGATGCCTGACGATCGCGCTCAGCTTTAGCGAGCACGTACGCGGAGTAACCGCCGTCATATTCTTCGACTTTTCCGAGCACAACTTCCCAGGTGCGATCACACAATGCGTCAAGGAACCAGCGATCATGCGTCACCACCACAATGGCCAACTTCGGCCGGGCCTTGAGGTGATCAACGAGCCAGGAAATGACGTCAACGTCGAGGTGGTTGGTTGGTTCGTCGAGCAACAGCAGGTCACAGTCATTAATGAGTGCTTTTGCCAACTGCACCCGACGACGCTCGCCACCTGACATCGAGGCAACCCGGGCGTTCAGGAGGTCATCGTTGAAGCCGCCGAGGAGCCCAGTCAGCACATCGCGCACCTGAGCATCGCCAGCCCACTCATGGATTGGTCGGCCAGGAACCACCAAACTCGCAACTGTCGCATCTGGGTCAGGGGTATCAACCTGGGAAACCAGTTCCACATGGACGTCAGATCCCACGGTGACGCGACCCCCGTTGACGTTTTCAATGCCCGTCAACACATGCAGGAGCGTGCTCTTGCCGGCGCCGTTTCGACCAACGACCGCGATCCGCTCCCCGGCATTGACGCCGAGCGACACCCGATCAAGGAGTGGCCGATCTCCAAAAGACTTCGAAACAGCTTCAATATTCACAAGATTTCGCGTGGCCACTGGCCCATCCTCCCAAACTCTTGGGATGCGTGACACAGCGCAGGTTGATGGGCTAATGTCCGGCCATGCGTTGGTCCCCTTCTCGGGGGATAAAGCGGGCCGCGGCATACGAGCAAGGTGGCTCGCCTGTTGCGGTCGAGTTCGGCAACGGATTACACGTGCCGATTTACCCGGAATCAGTGGTTCCCATCCTGCAAAAGGTGCGCGCCCTCACAAAACCCCCTCACGACGGCATCTTTCGAGTCGATTGGGCTGGTATCCGCACTCGGATAGCGATGCTGCCTTGGGCCCCTCAAGAGCTCGCCGGCACAACAACTGATCGGCTTCCCGTGCCAACAGATGGCTACCGGTCTGAAGCTGAGGAATATGTAGGCCTTGCTCTTTCCCTTCACAATGAGCGCGACTCCTACCGCGTTGTTGAAGTGGGGGCTGGCTGGGCACCCTGGGTTGTTATGGGTGTGGCATTGGCCCAGCGTGCGGGCAAAACAGCGACCGGTATTGCCGTCGAGGTTGATGAAATGCGGGCTGGCTGGGCTATGCAGCACGCTGCCGACAACGCCCTCGAGTCGCGACGCGTCACCGGCAACAGCACCCAAATTCGTGAGCAGCTGCTCGAAAACGCGGGCAACATCACGGTGGTGCAGGCTGCCTGTTGGTACGAAGAAACCGTCCTGAAGTTTCCAAAACTGACCGACGACGACATGGGTGGAGCAGTCAGCACTGACAAAAACGCCCACATGGATTACCGCGGCGCCTTCTTTGACCACATCGAAGTGCCCACGGTGACCCTTGAAACCTTGCTTGCCGGCGATGAACCCACCGACCTTTTACATATTGATCTGCAAGGTCGAGAGCTTGACGTAATCCTGCCCAATCTTGAACTCATCGCTCAAAAAGTGCGGTTCTTGGCTGTCGGTACTCACAATCGCTATGTCGAAGGCATGCTCCAAGAGCACCTACTCAAACGCGAGTGGGCCTTACTCATGGAATCACCTTGCACTGCAGTTTTTGATGGCGTGAAACCGACCTTGACCGGATTCACCACCCAAGACGGCAACCAGTTATATGCGAACTCCCGCTTTCGAGACGCTGACCCGATTGTGATTCGCCAGCGTTAACCCACATTTCCTTACGTATTTGGGCAGGAAGTGTCCCATTGGGAAATCTGGTTGTAACAAATCTCGGCGATAGTCGCCGGCGGCAAGTTTCGATTCATGCCGACTAGTTTCGATTCATCCAAAGGAGTCCCATGGATTCGATTAATGGTGCAGATACCGCTTGGGTAATGACCGCATCCGCTCTTGTGCTTCTCATGACTCCCGGCTTGGCCTTGTTCTACGGCGGCATGGTTCGTTCAAAGAACGTGCTGAACATGATCATGATGAGTTTCTCGGCCATGGGTGTCATCACCGTGGTCTGGGTGGTCGTTGGTTTCTCCCTTGCATTTGGCGAGGATTCAGGCGGCGGATTCATTGGAAACCTCAGCCACATGGGTCTCACCGACGCGATCAATCAACCCGTCGGGCCTGAAGGACATCAAATTCCACTCTTGGCCTTTGTGATGTTCCAACTCACCTTTGCCATCGTGACGACCGCTCTACTCTCGGGCGCAATTGCCGATCGAGTGAAGTTCAGTTCGTGGATCGTCTTCATGGTCGCTTGGTCACTTCTTGTGTATGTGCCAATCGCGCATTGGGCCTTCGCATTGCAAGGTGGAACAGGAGGCTGGATCAGCGATCGACTCGGTGCCCTTGATTTCGCCGGTGGAACTGCTGTTGAAATCAACTCTGGCGCGTCAGCACTTGCTTTAGTTTTAGTTGTCGGACGACGTATCGGTTTTCGACATGACTCGATGCGCCCACATAACTTGCCACTCGTGCTTCTTGGAGCGGGGATGCTCTGGTTTGGCTGGCTTGGCTTCAATGCCGGCTCAGCACTCAGCGCTTCAAGCCTTGCAGCAACCGCATTGATAAATACCCAAATTGCTACTGCTTGTGGCGCTCTCACGTGGATCGCCTTCGAAAAAATTCGAGACGGTCATCCAACAACCCTTGGCGCTGCATCTGGAGCAATCGCCGGAGCAGTTGCTATTACTCCAGCCTGCGGCTTTGTCACTCCACTTGGCGCATTAGTTATCGGACTTGTCGCTGGCGCAGTCTGCGCCTGGGCAGTCAGCCAAAAGTTTCGCCTTGGCTACGACGACTCACTTGACGTCGTAGGCGTGCATGGCATTGGCGGGTTGATCGGCATGCTAGGCATTGGCCTATTTGCAGCTTTGATCGCAAACTCAAGTGGTGCTAACGGTCTGTTCTTTGGCGGCGGCGCCAGCCTGCTCGGTAAACAAGTGATCGCTTCTCTGGCAACCGCTTTCTACGCTTTCGTTGTTACTTGGATTATCGCCAAAATCATCATGAAAACTATTGGCTTCCGCGCTGATCCCGATGATGAGATCGCTGGCCTTGACACCACAATTCATGCTGAAAGCGCGTATGACTTTGCTGGCGTAGCCGGTGGTGGAAGTATTGGTGGCGGGCACCATCCTTTGCGTGATCTGATCGCCCGAAGCCGAGAGGAAGATCAATGAAACTCATCACCGCAATCATCAAGCCGCATCGTCTCGAGAATGTAAAAGAAGCGCTCAACGCTATTGGTATCAACGGCATGACTGTTTCTGAAGCCAGTGGCCATGGCAGACAACGCGGGCATGTTGAGGTTTATCGCGGTGCTGAATACCAAATTGATCTGGTTCCAAAGATCCGCGTTGAAGTCATTGTTGACGATAAAGAAGCCGAATCCATTCTTGACGCAATCGCGAATGCTGCCCGTACCGGCAAGATCGGTGACGGCAAAGTGTGGATGATCAATCTTGAAACTGTTGTTCGCGTGCGAACCGGTGAACGAGGAATAGACGCGATCTAACTCGCACGAATAAC
>WLNQ01000056.1 GCA_009699705.1 Actinomycetota bacterium
ATGAGCAAGACATCCGTGCCGCTGTCGGTATTCAAGGAAATCTAGATAACCTCGGCGCCTTGATTTCCGCACGATCGCTCCTAGGCATGCTCCCTTACGCGTGGTCCAAGAATGTTCAAGCTCCGGCCGGCTCAAGTGTGGAAATACGCATCACTTCCCCCTTCGAGATGTCAGGTCAAGCCATCAGTGATGCAGAAGGTCGAGCCGCAGTCACCAGTGGTGTGACGGCAGATGTCGTCGTCTCGGGACCATGGAGCGCACTTCTGCCGCTTCTGGCTGGCCGGAGTAAGAGTTCCGAGCTCATCGCGCAACTCGAGGTCACTGGAAACCAAGATCTTGGATCACGGTTTCTAGCCGGCATGGATGTCACTCCATAGGGCACAATGCCATCATGCCTAGCACCGCAGGACTAATCCGTGTCTTTCTTCTTGATGATCATGAGATTGTCCGCCGGGGTCTAGCTGACCTCATTAATCTCGAAGCAGATATGGAAGTTGTCGGTGAGGCCTCGTCTAAGGAAGAGGCGTTGCACCGTATTCCGGCTTCCCGACCTACTGTTGCTGTGCTCGATGTGCGCCTGCCCGATGGAACCGGCGTCGAAGTCTGTCGTGATATTCGATCTGATCTTCCAGAAGTTCGATGTCTCATGCTCACGTCCTACTCAGATGACGAAGCACTCTTTGATGCGATCATGGCGGGTGCTTCTGGGTACGTATTGAAAGAGATTCGCGGCACTGATCTGATGACTGCGATTCGTCAGGTTGCAGAAGGTAAATCCCTCCTCGACCCTGGCGCAACCCAGCGCGTACTCGATCGGTTACGCGAAGGCGAGCATCAGGACCAACGTCTTCAAGGGTTATCGGATCAAGAGAGACGCATTCTCAATTTGATCGGCGATGGATTAACTAATCGTCAGATCGGTGAGGCTATGCACCTCGCTGAAAAGACGGTGAAGAACTACGTGTCGAGCCTGCTTTCTAAATTGGGCATGGAACGACGCACACAAGCAGCCGCACTCTCCGCGCGGATGGCCGCCGAAGGTCAACATAAGAATTCTCACTAAGAGTTTTCATGAAGAAAGTTGCTACGTTCCTTGCGATTGCTGGTGCATGCACGGTGGTTGTCTCGACTTCTGCGTTTGCAATGGGGTCTGGGAATATCTATGTCGATACCCAAGTCGGTGTCACGTACACGGTGTATCAGCCCACAGTCACCACCGGTTTAAAGCTAACCAGTAAGTCGAATCTTGCGCTTCCCTGCGCCTCAGGCGCTGCAGAGGAAAATCTCGCAACAAAATACGGAACGAAAACCCAAATCCTGAGCCTGACTGAAGGAAATCCCATGTGCTCAGACATCGGACAAGGCGCCACCGTGCTGACGACCAAGGTTCAGGGCGCAACAGCAAAGGTGCAGGCCTATTGCGACCCGGCATTATCACTGAAGTGCACTGTTGCCGATGTGTCGAAGTTCGGTGGGCATCTCGATGTGAAGCTCCCAGCAATAAAGGGACTACGGCCGACCCGAGTGTGGATTGAGACAACTGGAAAGACTCCGTTGAGCGCCCAGCAGTTGGTCACGATTGCAAAAGGCCTGCAACCTGTTCAGTAATTTGCGCCGCTAATCAAGCGGTGCCGACCAAATCAAGCGGGTACCGCCTGATTCGTCCACGCGTTCTAGCGAGCATGAACCGTCGACGTCTTGCGCTCTCGAATATAAATTTGAGATCCCCGATATACCTGTAACGCCATCAATATCGATACCGACTCCGTCATCCGTAACGGTTAACACAACGCTCGTCGCATCCACTTCTACCTTCACTTCAATATGCCCAGCCTCTGCGTGTTTCATCACATTCGATAACGCCTCACGCAGAACAGCCATCAAATGCTCACTTAGACCTGCACTCATTGCAGAATCAACTGGTCCGATGAATCGTAATGCGGGCTGAAAACCAAGCAACGCGGCCGATAGTTCAGTCTCTCGAAGCACTCGGCCCCGAACACCAGACGAAGGCCCCGTTTTAGGTTCATGTAATGCGAAAATTGTTTGACGAATCTCACGAATTGTTTCATCCAGGGCATCCACAGCATGAGAAATTCTGGCCTCAACTGCAGGCTCCAATGTGCCCAGGCGCATTGCTCCCTGTAGCGACATACCCGTTGCAAACAAACGTTGAATAACGAGATCATGCAGGTCACGCGCGATTCGATCACGATCTTCATAGAGCGCAAGACGCTCGTGTTCATGCTGGGCCTCAGCCAAAACAAGAGTTAAGGCGGCCTGTGCTGCGAAAGTTTCTACGGCGTCGAGCGCATCCTGATTTGGACTCTCCACATCGATATCCCAGATGAGTGCGAACACGGCAATCGCTTGCTCCTCATGAAGCATTGGGATCGCGACTACTGAACCGAAGGTCCGTGGTTGATCTATGTCTAAAACTGCAACTTTTTGCTTCACAACTTCACCCTGAGCCATGACCTTGTTCAAGATGGAGTCAACCGGAATCTCCTGACCTATCCAACTACTCGATAACGCCTTGAAAGCTTCCGAGCGCATGGTTCTTGGCCGGTTTCGCTGCATCGCCCATCGTGGATCAGGTGATCGAAATATCTTGTAAGGGTCATACTCATCGACAACTTCGACAATCAAATTACCTAGGGAGTCCGGAATCGCCACAACGCAGGCATCCGCTCCTGCAATCGTCCGCGCATGCATGGCTATGAGCGGAATGATCTGCTCGCCGTCTGAAGATGACAGAACTGTGGTGGCTATATTGGCTACCGCCTGCTGCCATTCTTCTCGTCGCCGACTGGACTCATAAAGACGCGCATTTTCAATAGCAACAGCCGCAGCAGCAGCAAGGGCCGCCACGAGCTGCTCATCTTCCTCGGTGAAATATTCACCCCCGTGTTTTTCAGTGAGGTAAAGGTTGCCGAAGGCTTCTCCGCGAACCCTTACGGGCACACCAAGAAAAGAATGCATTGGCGGATGTCCTGCCGGAAATCCAACTGATGCCGGATGCTCGGAGAGGTCATTGAGACGAATAGCCACTGGCTCATCAATCAGCAGCCCCAAGATGCCACGTCCTTGTGGCGGAGTGCCTAACAGCGCGACAGTGTCATGGTCCATGCCTACATTAATAAAATCAGTAACCTGACCATCAGGACCCAGCACACCTAGCGCTCCGTAGGTTGCGGAAGTCAGGTCAACCGCAGCCTGAACAATCCGGCGCAAGGTCGAACTCAGCTCGAGTCCTCCAGCGATGCCAACAAAAGCCGAGAACAGCCCGAAATCTCTTTCCCGCTTCACAGCGTCCATCATGCACTGCAAGTGGGGGCAATTGCGACCTAACCCCGCGTTTGGGTTCGTGCGAATTGACCTATTTCAAACTGCGCTTGCCACTGCTCTTGAAACCAGCCGGTTTTGCTGCGAATTTCCAGACACGTTCCTGTACTAACAACACATCCATCGTGCAATTCGAGGACAACTGAGTCGTCGGGGATGCTTAATAGGTGATGCGTGATCGTGATCAATGCACTTTGGGATAACTGTTGCGAAAGCACGTTCTCTACCGCTTGAGCAGTTTCACTATCGAGATGCTCAAGCGGCTCATCCAAGATGACCAGCGGTCGAGGGTCAACCGTTAATCGAGCAAGCGCAATGCGCTGGGCTTCCCCACCTGAAACCGAACTACCAAAGGCGCCTACTTTGCTTTTCGATCCACTCGGAAGTCGACTGAGCATCTCGTCTAATTGCGCGCCAGTGAGCGCTGCAGCAACGGTTTCTGACATTATTTCTGCGCGCCCCAAGACAATGTTTTCCTGGATTGTGGTGTCAAAAATATGAGCCTGTTGGGCGAGCCAGCCGATTCTATGACGGATCTCATCGTGGTCGACATCCGCTAATTCGACTCCGTTGACCAACACAGATCCGGAGTAGTTCGTAAAGCCCATAAGCACATTAGCCAAGGTGGACTTGCCGGAACCGCTGGGGCCGACAATGTAAAGATGCTGACCCGCCTGCAAAGTAAAACTGACATTGCGAAGGGCTGGCCTAGTGCTTCCCGGCCAGGATGAGGAGAGTTCGCGCACCACGAGACCGGTAAAACCTGGAGAGATTTGTTGCGGTTGCACTGGCTCCGCAACAGGAGTTGGCAGATGCGTCAGCGATTCGATGCGCTCAGCGCTTGCTCGCACTCGATGTAGTGCCGCTGCTGAATTCGGTAGGGGCGCCAATACATCGAAAATTGCAAGTGGGAGCAGCGCCGCAACTGCAATCCAAACCGGATCAATCACGCCCTCGGTGATTTTGGGAACGACCAACCACATAACGCCGATAACTGCCGCACCTTGGATGGCAGTCATCAATGCCCCACCCAAGGCAAGTCCGGCCGCAGTCTTGCGCCCCAGCGCGGTGAGCTCCTCATCAATCTTGTAGATCCGCGAGAGCGCTTGTTCGTTCGCTCCATAAGCGTTGATATCTGCTACCGCTGAAAAGGCGACGACGAGAGCACTTGCAAGTTCAGCTCGCTTAGGTGCAAGTCGGGTTTCAGATCGGGAAGTGTTGAGCGAAACGACTAACGGAATGAGCGCGAGCGCAATTACTCCCAGCACAACGAAGAGTGCTGCTAGCGACGGAAGAAGCCACCAGAAAAAGACGCCCGCCCCGAGAATGACGAGCAAGCTTTGCGCCCATGGCAGGACCAACCGAAGTGGCAAATCAACGGCCGTATCTACATCAGCGACTAACCGGGTGAGGAGATCTCCACGGCCAAAGCTTGAGATCCCGGCAGGGGATAACCGCTCGAATTGCTCGTACACCGCAACTCGTAAGCCAACCAATCCACGAAATGCTGCATCATGCCCAGCTAGTCGCTCCAAATATCGAAAGACCGCGCGGCCGAGTGCAAAGGCTCGAACCATGACGGCTGCAACCGTCAGGGTAAGAACTGGTGGGGCTCCTGCTGCAGTTGCGATTAACCAACCTGCGGTGCCGAGCAGGGCTACGGCGCAGGCTGATGCGATGAATCCCAAGACTGCGGCGCCGGTGAGTTCCCAGCGTTGCTCGCGCATCGCGCGCCAAAGATAAAGTTCTGGATATTTTCGCTTCATCCGACATCACCGATTCGGACGATCTGATCCGCGATATCAAGCATCGCTGGTCGGTGGGCTACGACTAAAACGATTGCCCCACCTCTGGCTGCCTCGCGAAGAGCCTGCAAAACCGCTTTTTCGCTCTCTGCATCAAGAGCAGCAGTTGGCTCATCCAAGATGAGCACTTGAGTCTGACGAATGAGTGCGCGAGCCAAGGCCAGCCGCTGTGATTGTCCAACTGAAACTCCCACATTATTTGCCGTGACGATTCGATCTAGCCCAGCATTCACTTCATTGAATTCCCCGCCAAGACCTACTTGATTCAAAGCCGAGTAGATTCGAATGTCCGCCGCATCCTGCACACCTAGGCGCACCAAGTCACGCACTGTGGTCTGCGCCTGTAAACCCGCCCCCACTAGAGCCGAGTGCTGTGGGACCCAACTGATTCGGGAACGCCAAGCCGCAAACTCACAGGCTGTCTGACTAAATGCTCGATCGGCCTGCAGCCAAATAGAACCCGTCGTGGGTTCGACAAACCCCATCACCGCAGCAAGCAGCGTGCTCTTACCCGCACCCGATGGCCCAGCAAGTGCAGTGATTTCTCCTGCCCGCGCTACAAAGGATGTCGGACGAAGGGCAAGGTGGTCACCAAAACTCACCGAGAGGTCACGCACTTCCAATGCACTGACCACTCCGGTGATCACCTCTGTTCGTTCAGGTAACTTTTCATCTTCACCAATGAGCTCAAAAATTCGCTGAGCCGCACCCAAGCCTTCTGCTGCTGCATGGAACTGTTGGCCAACCAATCGAAGCGGCAGATACGCCTCTGGCGCCAATACCAAAACGAACAAGGCGACTTGATAGTCAATTTGACCTTCAGCCAAGCGCAAACCGACGGACACCGCAACAAGTGCTACTGACAATGTGGCAAGGAGTTCCAACGCTAGGGAAGAGAGGAAGGAGATTCTCAAAACCCTCATAGTTGATGAGCGGTATTGATCTCCGATTGCTCGGATCGCTCGCTCTTGCGCTTTAGCTCGACCAAAAGCCTTTAGCGTGGGCAACCCAGAAACTAAATCCAGAAAATGTCCCGAGAGTTGCCCTAGCGTGCGCCACTGCTGATCCACTCGGCCTTTGGTGTACATCCCGATGAGTGCCATGAATAACGGAATCAATGGAATCGTGATGGCGATAATCACCGTGCTTAACAGATCGGCACCGATGACTGTCGCCAGAATGGCAAGTGGAACAACCGCGGCAAGTACTAATTGGGGTAGGTACTTTGCGAAATAGGCATCAAGTCCGTCGATGCCACGAGTGAGCAACGTTGCTGTCTCTCCTGGAATCGTGCCAGCTGGACCATAAGGCCCGGCTGCAAACATCTTCGCTGTTGCAGCACTACGTAGCTCTTGTTTAGCCGTTGCTGCCGCCCGAAAGGCTGCAAGTTCGGCGAACCAATGCAGCACGGCTCGTAGTAAAAATACTAATGAGAGCGCCAGCACGGCAGGAGCAACCTCAGTCCACGTCGCACCTTGGGAACTGACATCAACGATGACACCTGACAACAATCGAGCCTGCACAATCACCACAACTGCAGTGACTATGCCGATCAGGATCGCAAGAATCAAGAACCTGCGCGAACTGCGCGCATATCGCAGGAGTCGAGGATCTACCGGTCTCACTTACTCATTCTTGCGGATTGCGATAAGCCAGACCAATTCAACTTAACTTGGGATCATTTCTGAGGTCAGTCGCTTACGGAAGACCCAGTAGGTCCAGCCCTGGTAGAGCAGAACGAGTGGGGTCATGATTAATGCCACCACTGTCATAACAGTGAGGGTGTATGACTGACTAGACGCGTTAAACACCGTCAAGTTAAAGGCCGGATCGATGCTGCTCGGCATGACATTGGGATACAAGCCAAGGAAGAGTGCAGCCACAGCAAACACGATGGTTGCGGCACTCAAGATGAAAGCCCAACCGTCACGGTTACGAAGAGTCGCGGACAGGCCGGCGAGCCAGAGCACGGCAGCGATCAGCACGAGTGGAAGTGTCACCAGCACTCGCTCGCTGAATGTCTGTGCCCAGAGCAAGGCCACCACGGCAAAGACTGCCGCGACAATGCCAATTCGCAGAGCAGCTGCTCGGGCGGCTTCACGAACCGGCCCAGATGTCTTCAATGCTAAGAAGATCGCGCCATGGGTAGCGAAAATAGTCAAAGTCATTAAACCCACCACGAGAGAAAACGGATTTAACAGATCGAAGAAGTTGCCGACGAAGTTGAACGAACTGGCATCAGCCACGTTGTTAGTAATGGAATCGATCGGCGATCCGCCAACGATGTTTCCAAATGCCACACCGAACAAAAGTGCAGGGAGCACTGAACCCACCACAATTGCGGTGTCCCAATTGCGACGCCAAGTAGCGTCATCTTTCTTGCCCCGGTATTCGAATGCCACACCACGCAGTATGAGTCCGATGAGAATCAAGAACAGCGCAAGGTAATAGCCGCTAAACAGCGTTGCGTACCAGAGTGGAAAAGCTGCAAAGGTCGCGCCGCCGGCAACCAGCAGCCAAACTTCATTGCCATCCCAGACTGGTCCGATGGTGTTGACCATCACCCGACGATTGACATCGCTCTTACCAATGATCGGTAACAACATGCCGACGCCAAGGTCGAAGCCATCAAGAACGAAGTATCCGATCCATAAGACTGCGACCAGAATGAACCAAACGGTTACAAGATCCATGTCAGTTCCTCAATCCAGTGATCAGTATGCGAAGTAGAGATTTTTGTCGGAATCATTCTTTGAGTCCTCAAATGGATCCACGGACGTAACTTCTGCCGGTCCAGCTTTAATTGTTTTCAACAGAATTCTTAGTTCGAACACTGCCAACACTGCGTAGATCAGCGTGAAACCAATGAATGAAATCAGGATCTCGGTAGTTGTTACGAGCGGCGAGACACCATCTGCTGTCTGTTGAAGGCCAAAGACCACCCAAGGTTGGCGCCCCATTTCGGTGAAAATCCAGCCTGCAGAAATACCAAGGAGTGGGAATAAAGTGATGAGCCCACTGATCCAGACGAAGGTCTTGCTGCGTGGCGCACGCCCACCACGAAAGCGCCAAAGCACCCACAGCGCATAAAGCGCGGACACCATGCCTAGGCCGATCATTAAGCGGAAGCCCCAATAGGTTGCTGGAACATATGGCACATAATCTCCTGGTCCGTATGTCTGCACGTATTGCGCCTGCAAGTCATTGATGCCCTCGACCCTGCCGTCAAAGGAGCCCGTTGCAAGGAAAGAAAGTAAGCCGGGCACTTCAATGATGCGGGTGGCATTCTCACCCGAAATGTCTCCGATGCTCAGGATTGAGAACGGCGCGCTATCGGCGGATTGATATAGAGCCTCAGCTGCAGCCATCTTCATTGGCTGCTGCTCAACCATGAGTTTCGAATCAAGGTCACCAGTGATCGAGACCGCAACGGCAGCAACCAAAATCACCCACGCACCTGCTTTGACAGCCGGCCGGAAAACTTCGATGTGGCGGCCCTTGGACAAATGCCAAGCCGCAATACCCGCGACGAACGAACCAGCGACAATGAATGAAGCGGAAATTGTGTGCGTGAATGCGAGTAAAGATGTGTTTTGAAAGAGCACTGCCCCGATGTCGTTCAACACCGCTCGCCCTGTCGTGGCACTGATTTCGAAACCAACAGGATGTTGCATCCAAGAATTTGCGGCAAGAATAAAGAATGCTGATAGCAATGTGCCAGTTGCCGCTGCCCAAATGGTTGCTAGATGGAGTTTTTTCGGTAGACGGTCCCAACCGAAAATCCAAAGGCCCAAGAAAGTCGACTCCAGGAAGAAGGCAAGCAAGCCTTCCATGGCAAGCGGAGCTCCGAAAACATCGCCAACGAAGCGCGAGTAATCAGACCAGTTCATTCCGAACTGGAACTCCTGAACAATGCCGGTAACCACACCCATGGCGAAGTTGATCAAGAACAACTTGCCGAAAAACTTCGTTAAGCGCAGATACTTTTCTTTGCCGGTTCGATACCAAGCTGTTTGGAATCCCACCACGAACCACACAGTGCCAAGAGTGATGGGCACAAAAAAGAAGTGGTAAACGGTAGTAACAGCAAATTGCCAACGGGCCAGATCCAGATTCATGTCGCCTCTTCACACATCGGTGTACTGCGAAGGCTAGTAGTCAGGAATGTCTGATTTCCTCCTAAAGGAGGGACTAAAGTCCCGACATAGGTCCTGAGTTGTGACAATTCGCAATTCCGCTTGCGCGAGCGCAACCTAGGAATGCAATACACGGGGGTGCATCAGAAATGAGTTTGAAATCTCTTTCTCGCATTATCGCTTTGGCCACATTTGCACTCATTGCGATTTGCATCGTTCTCTTTATCGACGACGAGCAACGAATTCAACTTATTGCTCAAGACATTGAAGAAGTCTCCACAATTGTGGCTGAGTCAATGACTCGTACCCGAGCACTACTTCGCTTCACTGTGGTTCTCGAAACAGCACTCCTTGCCGCGCTCATTGGATTCATTGTCTTCGGACTTTCTAGGCGGGTAATGCGTCCGCTCAAACTATTGCGCAGCAATCTGCGCGCGGCCGCACTAGACAATCTGCATGTCATCCCGGTGACAGGACCTCAGGAAATTGCGCAAGTTGCTAACGATGCTGAACACCTGCGTCGTTCGCTAGTCAACCAAACTGATCGCGCCCACCAATCGATACAGGCACTGCACTACGAAGCACCCGCGTCTGTTGCCATCCGCGCTTCGCTAGACCGGCAAATCCAGCCGGTTCCGGGATTTGCCGGCTACTCCCGCCCAATAGAAGGAGTCATCGCTGGCGACTGGTGGTGGGCAGGGGTTCGCAGCGACGGTAAACGAATATTCGCGATTGCTGACGTGAGCGGCCATGGAGTTCAAGCAGGCGTGATGGCCATCGAAAGTCGTTCAATCGTCTCGACAGCGTTGGCTTCTCGGTTACCCCTTGACGAGATAGCCCTGGCCCTGGCCCGACATGCCTGGGATCAAGGCATGTTTTTCACTCTCTTTATGGGCGTGATCGACACTGACTCCTTGGAATACTGCTCGGCTGGCCACGAATATGCCTGCCTCGCTGATGCCAGTGAGCAGCAACTCCTACCACCTACAGGTCCAGTAATCAGCAATCTCGGTGGTCACTGGACGGTGGCTCGGGTGCCCTTCACCGCTACGTCAGTCTTTCTGGCAGCCACCGACGGCCTCGTTGAACCGACTTCGCCTGCCGCAGTGGACCGCTGGTTAACCGAGGCGATCTGCACAGAACCCGAGACACCCGAAAATTGGCTCAACCACCTTCTGGCTGCCTCTCGAAATGCCACCGACGGTTGGCCCGATGACCTCACTGTGATTCTGGCAACCGGAATGTAATGGTGGCGCATTTCAGGTAACGCCACTTTGGATGCGACTATTGCGGCATGCGTCTGAAATCCACTCTTATTTTTCTTGCCACCGCGGCTCTCGCGGCAACCATCATCGCGCCGGCTACCGCGGCGCCTACAAAAAAGCCAGCAATCGGCTTGCAAGGCCAAGTTGTGCCGGCATCACTTTTTGGCATGCACATCCAAAATGCAGAAATCGGCTCATGGGCAACTGTGCCCGTTGGCTCCCTTCGCCTTTGGGATAACCAAACCAGCTGGGCAAATATTGAAAAAGTCCAGGGGACCTTCGACTGGACTGCCCTTGATAAAGCAGTAGCGACTTCCCAGTCCAAGGGTGTCAATGACATCTTGATGGTGCTCGCTGGAACGCCGGCTTGGGCAACAGATGACCCTTCTCCTGCTGCGCTGCCCGTTCCTGGTGCTGCCGGAATGCCCAAAGATTTCAGTTGGTGGGATAAGTGGGTCACCGCTGTAGCCACTCGCTACAAGGGCAAGATCACGTCCTATCAGCCATGGAATGAAGCGAATCTTTCCACCTTCTCGACTGGCTCACCAGCGCAGATGGCAGATCTCACCAAGCGTGCCTACGACATCATCAAGCGCATTGATCCGGCTGCCATCGTTGTTGCACCAAGCACCGGTACTCGGTTGAGTGGGGCATTCAAGAAGTTTTATCCACCATTTCTTCAGGCGCTAAAAGCCAAGGGCTGGCCAATTGATGTATGGAGTGCACACACGTACCCGGCAAGTTTGGGTACACCGGTGACTCGGGCAGCACTTGCCATGGCCTACCTCAAGGTTCTCAAAAAGGCTGGCGCTCCAAAACTGCCATTCTGGGATACCGAAAATAATTTCGG
>WLNQ01000057.1 GCA_009699705.1 Actinomycetota bacterium
GACGCTGATGCAGTCGCCTTCGTAGTTGATGCCATGGTTGGAGCTACGGCCACGGATGAAGCTGTTGTCGAAGTTCTACGTCGCTCGGGTAAGCCAGTAATTTTGGTAGCAAACAAGGCTGATGATGCTCAACTTGAAAATGAAGCAACGTCACTTTGGTCGCTGGGTCTGGGGCAGCCTTTCCCAGTTTCGGCGCAACACGGTCGAGGCTCTGGAGACCTGCTAGACGAAGTTGTTCGCGTACTTCCTGAAGAAGGTCAGGGTCGGATGCGAGGGGCAGGGCCGCGTCGTGTTGCCCTACTAGGAAAGCCCAACGTAGGTAAGTCTTCGCTGCTCAACGCACTTGCTGGTTCTGAGCGAGTCGTGGTCGACTCCGTGGCCGGCACCACGGTTGATCCTGTCGATGAACTAGTTCAACTCAAAGACAAGTGGTGGTGGTTTGTCGACACCGCAGGCATCCGTCGTCGAGCAAAAGAAGCAAGCGGTCACGAATATTACGCGACCTTGCGTACGGCCGCGGCCCTAGATCGAGCCGAAGTCGCGCTGATTCTTATTGATGCTTCCGAACCGATTAGTGAGCAAGATGTACGAATTATTTCCATGGCTGAAGAGTCAGGTCGCTCGATAGTTATTGCGTACAACAAGTGGGACCTCACTGACGAAGAGCGCCGTCATTACCTTGAACGGGAAATTGATCGTGACTTAGTTCAGATTCCTTGGGCTCCGCATGTCAATGTGTCGGCGAAGACTGGACGCCATATTGAACGACTCGAGGTGGCGATCGAAGCGGCTTTAGCTGGCTGGGAAACTCGCGTATCGACAGGGCGGCTGAACCAGTTCTTGGCAGCTATCGTGCAGTCCAATCCTCATCCAATTCGCGGGGGACGCCAGCCTCGAATTTTATTCGGTGCTCAGGTCGCTGCGAGTCCCCCAACGTTTGCACTATTCACAACTGGATTTCTCGAGGCTGGCTACCGCCGATTTATTGAGCGTCGTCTGCGCGAGGAATACGGATTCGATGGAACTCCCATCCGCATCATGATGCGCGTTCGCGAAAAGCGTTCACGCAAATAGTTTTGTTGTTAGGGCGGGGCTTGTTTGTGTGAGGGTGAGAGTCAGTCTGCGCTTCGAAGTGAGGCGATGAACTTTTCCACTGCGTCGGTTGTCCATTGTTCTTCAGGAACGGAATCATCGTTTGGGTTTGCGGGACGGATGGACCCCTGCGGAAACCAAAGTTCGTAGGTTCGATCTAAGCGAGTGAATTTCACTAGCCCGGCGCCGAAGGTCGTACCATGCGTGATTCCTTCGATATTTCGCCAGGCGGTCATGGCCCCGGAGTACACCTCGCCTTGATATTGGACGAATACCCGTAACGGCTCCATTGCGTCATCAAACCATGCGAATGCTGTCATGCCAATGACCACAAGAGGGCAATTGTTGGCTGGGTAATATTCTTAGTCGTCGTTTACTCTGTTGATATGAGGATTCGGAGACGGACGCTGTGGTCGGTGGCGCCAATGGCATTGCTCATTGTGTTGGGAACAGCGGCCTTGCGTCAGGCAGACACGGTGGGGATTCCAGAGCTATCAATTCAGCGGGCTAAAGATATTTTGGAGTCGGACGTAGCGCGAAAATCATCCAGTCCCACTGTGACGAATGAGTTCATTTGGGCCGATTTTGAGTGGCAGGGTGAAGGCGATGTAACTCTGGGACCGGGGTCGGTAACGAGCCCATTGCGGGGGAGATTTGCGAAAGTGAATCTGACCTGGACCCAGACGACTCGGGCTCGACTCGGTGAAGTTGTGCGCGTGGTGACCTACACAACTCGCCCAGTTGAACTGTTTGCGGGCAATGCGCAAACAGAGTTCGTGCAATTGCCAGAGACCGTCGCTTTTTTTAAACCACAACAAGCAAGCTGGACCTATAAGTGGCAAGAAAAATATTAGGCAGCGCCTTCTTTAAGTTCTATGAAAAGCGCAGTGGCCTCTGCAGTGAGTACACCATCGTTATAGATCGCCGCTTGGAGAAAACGCTTACGACCATCAATCTTCTCAATATGCGCGCGCACTTGTAATTCGACATCTAACGGAGTCACATTGCGGTAGTCCACTTTCAGGTATGCCGTCCGACAAATTGATTGGTCATAGTTTGCAAGTTTTCCCAGGGCTTCGTCGAACACCATAGGAATGGCTCCACCATGCGCAGCCCCATTGGCACCCAAGTGAAAAGTGGTGAAACGAATGGTTGCCTGAAAAACATTTCCGTTCAATTCGACATTGCGAAACACGGGATTTAAGGTCTTGGACCCGGCTCCGCGTTGAGTATCTGACCAGCCCTTATCGCGCGCCGCGATGTAACGGTGAGGCTCAAGAGTCGCGCAGATTTCTTGAATCGCATTTGCAGCAGCGTTAGCAACATCGTCGGGTGCACTGGTGGCTGTGACGCGATCCTGCAGTTCGCGCATGGCCAAGCCCAAATTGCGGACTCCGGACTGATGGGACCCTTGAGGAGCATCAACTTCTGGCATAGGCGGATATTACTGAAGCGGCAAGGGCGATACTGAAGGTGTGTCAATGACTGAAACTGATTGGCTGGATCTAGTTCAGCATGCGGCAGTAAACGGCGATGGGCTGGAGTTGTCACGCCTCTTCGTGGTTGCCCACGAAATATTTGGCTCTGATGCGGGTGTTCGTTGGGCGGATGCCTTATCAGGATTTGATGGGACGGCGATCACAGGATAGGTGCCCTCTAGTACCGTTTCAGGATGAAGTTCACGGTGGTGTTCGGTCCGTTTGTACTCATTGGCTTGCTTTCGCTAAGTGGTTGCAGCATTGATGCACAGGCACCGAGCGTTGACCGAATTACGTGCGGGTGGGATACCTCAGGGCCTGGAGGTCAGACGGCGCTGTCTGCTTTTTTGACGGCAACGGATGCATGGCTCAATACACATCCTGGGCAGATCCCACCAACCCCAGTAAATAAATATTGGCTTGGCGATTGCCCAACTGACGGAGTGACTCAGGGGCCGCCTATAGGCGAAGGCGATACTCCACACGAATAGGTGAGATTCAGGGCGAGCAGATAAGTCGTACACCTCGATATTCACATTGCACGGTTGGATCATTTCTTGCTCGGGTGAACTCGTTACGTAACTCTTGGATCATGGTGGGCGTGGTGTGTCCAGATTGCTCAAGGTGTTTAGCCCCAGAAATAAACAGTTCTTCCAGGTATTCCAGAAACTCAACTCGTCGGGTTGGTGCATCGATACTTGAAACCGGACGGATCTCAGTGGCTTCAATATTGCAGGCGCCTATGGACTGAGCCAGGTCAACCAGTCTGCGACCGACATATGGATCGCCGCCAGCTTGAGTCTGCTGAGCACTAAAGACTTGCCACCAGCGTTGTATAGCCGGGAAATCTCCCGTGAAGTGCATGGTGTCGTTATCGACCTCAGTACAGATGAGCTGCCCACCGGGACGCAGAACCCGAAGGGCTTCGCGCATGACCTGTTCTGGATCGGCAACATGTTCGAGAACCCAAATTGTGAGAACCGAGTCGAAAGTGTTATCGGGGAAAGGAAGTTTTTTCGCATCGCCTTGTATCAATGTGACGCGATCATTTAGGTGTTCTTGTGCGGCGTGTAGATGTCGATAATCAATTTCAACCCCAGTGAGCGACAAGGTGGGGAAATGTTCGAGTAGCAGACTTAATTCGGCGCCCACTCCGCATCCCACTTCTAGGACGTGCGCGCCCTCTGTGAAAGAAAGTTGTTCGATAACTACAGGTGCCAAAATTCTGGCCTGGTCGCGAAGTCGTTGCTCTTCGATGGCCCCATAACCATGGATATATTCCAGATCACTCATATTGCTAAGTGTTCACCAAGGAAACGAGGATGGCGACCACGGCAAATGCCAAGGCCGCATACATCAAGATGATGCCAATCGCGGCGATGCGCAGTGGTGCTCGTACTTCACCAACGGATAACTTGAAAGCGTTACGAAAAATAGTGGGCAGTTTTGTCGCATCTCGTCGAGAATCCCCAAGCGGATCCCGCTGAGTCCAATAACCACGTTCGCTGACGAGTCCAGTTCCCAAGAATGCGAAACCAAAACCTGCCAGAACAATGGCAAAAATCCACAGCGTGACGACGGCAATATCCATGCCTGAACCGTATCCGCTATTCATCTCAGATCAGGGGAAGTCGGAGATGAGCGCAAGAGTGCTTAGGAGTAGTCAGGGATAAAACGCATGAGAATAGTTCCGTCTTGCGTCAAGATCTGAGTGAATTGTCCCGGCAGGTTTCCGATAGCACTTGATAGCAGGGTGGCCGAGCCGCCAACAAGCACTGGTGTCACGGTGAGCAAAAGTTCATCGAGAGCCTTCGCTTGGATGAGGGCGGTGAGCAACACTGGTCCACCCTCGCAATGGATGCGATCGAGCCCGCGAGCGTGTAGGCCTGCTATCGCGAGTTTCAAATCAACGCTGGATTTACCGCTTGGGATAAAAGAGGCGGCGGAGCGCAGCCAATCGGGCGCATCTGCGATGGCTTGTTCATGGCTGATGATCAAAGTTCTCGGAGACTGAGCAGTAGCCTGTTCAAAGATTGGTGTCACTGTAGTAAAGGTAAGGCGGTTACTGACTATGGCGATTGGTACAACAGATGGGCGGTAGCCCTCTTCTCGAGCTGTTCCCGCCCCTACGAGGATGACGTCGCTGTCCCTGCGAACGCCCGCGAAGACCTTTTTGTCTACGGGCGAGCCAATGCTGGCCGACCTGCCATCGGGCCCAGCAATGGCCCCGTCCAGGCTCATGACCATGTTGCAACGCACCCACGGTCGTTCATGGCTGGTGGCGCTCGCAGGCCAGGGATACATGGAGGGGATGTCAAGGTCGAGATTTTCACCGATGCCGGACTCTTCCACTTGTTGCATGACTGGATCGTGCCATGAATTAGCCCAGAACATGCGCAAGGTTTCGGCAAGACAATTCAGACTCAGCTCTCATGCTCATCAGGGTTGCCTGAATGAAGCACGCGGTGGTTGGGTATCGACATGGAAATCTCAAGTTTGCTCAGTGGCCTGGCAGCCGGCATCGTGATTGGGTTGATCGCCCGGATTCTGGTGCCAAGCATGCAACCGATCGGATGCTTGTTGACGATTTTCATCGGGATTGTTGGCGCAGCCGGCGGCCTTGCGCTCTCAGCGGCTTTTGGCTGGGGAGATAGTTTCTGGCTGACATTCATTACTCAGATTGTCTTGGCCACAATCTTGGTAGCAATCGTTGCTTCGTTGTTTCGCAAGAGCACGGTTTAGTTTCTTCTCTTTGAGGAAGATCGAGTGACTGACGCTGGAAGTCTGCCTTTTTGCTGAACGAAAAAGCGTAACGGGAGTAATAAGAACAATAGCCAGAGTGCCATCGCTGGCACCAAAATTGACGCAATCACCATGATTCCAAATGCCACGGCGAAGACGAAACTTATTGAAACCCATGACGACCACAGGTCAACATTCGTGAGATACCCCGGGTGCTTGCGTCCATGTTGGTAAATGAAGTGCAAAAACACGGCATTGAGGAAGAGTGTGAGGCAATAAAGCCAGCCAGCACCGGCGCTGTTTGCGCTGACGTCGATGAGTCTGCTGGGCCACGGCAGAAAAGCAACGGTTGCAAGCCAGCCTGCGTTGATCCACATGATGGTGTTGTCAATCGCTACAAAATTTTCAAACACCCTGTGGTGTCCTTGCCACAGGATAAAAAGAATGAGAAAAGTCAAGCCAAAGGCGATGAGCTGGTCGGAATTGTCGGACAGCACGCTGAGCATTGAATGCGTGTCGGTTGGCCCTTGGATGTCAACGATAGGCAACACGAGCACGGTGATCGCTACTGCAACAACAGCATCAGAAAAGTTGATGACGCGATCGAGTGATCTTCCAGTGATGGTTCTATTGGGTGACGAATTCACGACGGCATCGTTGCATATTTTCTTGCTTGCTGTTGCAGTACGTATTTATAGGCGCAAGTAGGGAAAGAGAAAGCCGCTGCATGATGCAGCGGCTTTCGTGGTGGTCGATAAGGGATTCGAACCCCTGACCTCTTCCATGTCAAGGAAGCGCGCTAACCAACTGCGCTAATCGACCTGAGCGGTAAACACTACATTGCTCTCTTGCTTTCTGCACAGGCGGCTATCGCGGGTCCAGAGAATGTGCGAAGGTCTGTCTGGTCTGCGGGGCCGCACTGGGTGAGCAACCCCAGCTGGCACTGATTTGCCCTATGTGTGGATGACAAACCCTGTTTTTTCTAGGGATCATCATTTTGCCCTGGGTTGCTTTTTATAGGACTCAATCTGTTTATGTCACTCACTTGAAGCTGTTCTCGACGATGAACAAGGGCTCACCTCGGAAAAATTTGGCGGGTCGGGGAGCGAAGTGCAGATTCTTGACGTGGATCGAGCAGGCAATTGGAAGAAAGGTTGCTTGCTTCGGTGCCTGAAAAGATAAAATTCGAGGTGGGTACCGGATTTGAACCGGTGTAGAGGGATTTGCAGTCCCTTGCCTCGCCTCTCGGCCAACCCACCCTGCCAATGCCTCTGGCAGAAATCGTGCCTTGAGGCACTTACGAGCGGACGACGAGATTCGAACTCGCGACCCCAACCTTGGCAAGGTTGTGCGCTACCAGCTGCGCTACGTCCGCTTGACCCTTAAGGTCGGAGACAACACTATCCGACGCGATGCCAGCGCGCGAATCTGGGTAACCCGGAGGCGACACAATGTGTCAGTGGAACTGCAGCCAATGATGCCTCTCGCTTATGCGGGTGGGCTCTGGGCAAGCGGACTACTGCAGAGTTCAAATGACCCAAACGTGCTTGAAACTGGTGGGCGTTGGCTTGTGGTGTTGCCGTACCGGGGGACCCCTTTTTTCTTGCGATTCGCCACGTGGTCACTTGAGCCACCCGCCGAATCAATTGGCGCCTGGAATGGTCCCGCTCCGCACACCTGGTCCACATCCATGAATGAATCTCAGTATTGCTCCGCGGTGGAAGCTACACGTCAAGCGATTGCTGCCGGTGTTGTCTACCAAGCGAATATTTGTCGAGTGATGCGAACGCCAGTACTCCCTGAGCAAAGTGACATAGCTGGATTGCATCTATTACTCATGCAACACAACCCTGCGCCGCATGCAGCGATGGTTCGCGTACCCGACTTGAATCTGGCAATTGCTTGCGCGAGTCCGGAGTTGTTCTTGTCGCGCAACGGATCGGAAATTGCATCGGGTCCGATTAAGGGCACTGGTCGCACAAGTTCTGACCTGACTGAAAAAGACCGAGCTGAGAATGTGATGATCGTCGACTTGGTGCGAAATGACTTAGCCCAAATATCTGAAGTAGGCACAGTCGAGGTCGACGGGCTCCTTCGGGAGGAACAGCACCCAGGGCTTGTTCACTTGGTTTCACGAGTCAAAAGTCGGATTCTCGATGGAACATCCTGGGCGCAGATTTTTCAGGCTACGTTTCCACCAGGTTCAGTTACTGGTGCACCTAAATCTAGCGCGCTCAAGCTCATAGATGAGCTGGAGAATGTAAGCCGTTCTTATTACTGCGGGGCTATTGGTTGGATTGATTCCGATAGAGATCAAGCTTCTCTGGCTGTGTCTATTCGTACGTTCTGGCTCGATGGGCAAGATTTATGCTTCGGGACGGGTGCTGGGATTACTTGGTCATCAAATGCAACAAAAGAGTGGCAGGAAACTGAGCTGAAGGCTCAACATCTGGTTTCTGTTGCTTCTAGCTATTGGCCCGAAACCGTGGGGGAGATTCAATGATTTGGTTCGGCAATCGCAATGGAGGTTCACTCATCGGTAATGAAGTGAACTCGATTAATCCAGCCGATCGAGGATTTACGGTGGGCGAGGGCGTATTCGAAACGGTCGTTGTTCGAGAAGGGCAGCCGTTTGCGCTGGAACGACATCTGGCAAGGCTTGTGAATTCAGCTCGAATCTTGCGTTTAGCTGAACCAGATCTCACCGTCATCAGAGCCGCAGTGCAGAGTGCAGTTGCTGCGAATGTGAAAGTAATCGGCGATCTCGGACGCTTGCGAATCACCTACACAGCTGGTCAACTCGATCAGATTCCAACTTTGATGGTCACGTGTACTGCGCAGGCCCCTTGGCCGGACAACACTTCGGCGATCACGGTGCCTTGGATTCGAAATGAACGATCTTCGATCTCTGGGGCCAAGTCCACCTCGTATGCTGAAAATGTAGTGGCGCTTGCTGCTGCTCGTGATGCCGGAGCCGCTGAAGCACTCTTTGCAAACAGTGTCGGAAACCTTTGCGAAGGCACGACTTCGAATGTCTTTTTGGTGCTCGATGGTGAAGTGCTCACGCCCACGCTGTCTTCAGGTTGTCTTGCAGGGGTTACCCGCGAACTTGTTATTGAGTGGTTCAACGTGAAAGAAGTTGATTTGCCGTTTGATGCTTTATTTGATGCGCAGGAAATATTTCTCACTTCTTCCACCAGAGGGATTCATCCAGTAGTGCGCATAGATCAGCGCCATCTTGATATTGGCACCATCACCGCCCAATTGCGTGCACAGTTCGCAGCGCTGGCGGCGCAAAACGTCAATCCATGACCGGAACAAAAAGAATGGCCCCGCCTAAGTGGGGCCATTCTTTTTGTTTCTATGCAGTGTTACGCACCTTGGTAGGTGCGCTGGAGTACGAACGGTGCCCACTGGCCTGTAACAGCAGGAGCAGTGGCAGTAACCGTGCAATATCCACGAGTCTTGAACTTCAGGTTCACTGAACCATCAGATGGGAAGACTAGAGAACACACGCTCTTGCTCTTCTTAGCAACAGACCACAAGACATTCTGATTTGCATTTGTGGTGCCCTGAGTAGGTGTTTCCAACTTGATGACCTTCTTGTAGTTCACCTTGCCAGATAGCGGAGCAGCGAGCGCTGCAGTCTGCTGACCTAAGCCTGCTTGAACGATGTAACCCTGTGAGGTCGGGGCGTAGCCATTTCCACCGTTCGTTGCAGCAGTGAGGTTGCAGGAGCCGCCTGACGGAACAGTCAAGGTGTAACCGCTCCATGAGCAAGGTCCTGATTCACCAACGCGAACCTGAGCGCCTGAAAGCGCAGTGGCCGTGAATTGATACGAGCCAGCACCAAGGGTGTAGGTGTTGTTTGGCTGCCATGATGAACTGCCAACCTGAGTCAAGGTGATGAAGTCAACTTGAGTAGGGCCAGAAGCAATGCTGATTGGCTGAGATGTTGAACCACTACCGCCTTGGTTCGTGGTGTAGTTGGCACCAAGGGTGAAATTGCCAGCCTGGGTAGGCATCCAGCTGTAGGTAGCAAGGCCATTTATCAGCGGAACGGATGCGCTGATTGGAGCACCGTTGAGAGTGAAGCCAACCGATCCTTGAACTCCGTATGGATATACCGAGGCATGAAGCGTCAATGTATTTCCAGCGGTTGCTGAACTAGGAGCGTTCAACGAAATAGTTCCGCCACTTGGTGTTGCGATCAGGAGATCCTGAGGCGACGTTGAAGCGTTTGCGTATGAGTCACCGCTGTAGATGGCCTTGAATACGAAGTTGCCGGCAGAAGGTGCAGTCCAGCGCCAGTACGCGTAGGAACTGCCCGTGCCGCGTGGAGTCAAGCCCATGGTGGTGATCGTGGCGCCGTTTGCGTCAACGACTGTGACTGTTCCTGTGGGTTGATAGTGCCCAGGGCTGTTTGACTGAACGGTGACGGTCACAGTGGTGGCCACGCCAACCTGAGCAGTGTTGGGGGCATCCACCGTGGCTTGAGTTGATGTTTTAGCAACACTAGAAGTGTATGAACCAGCCCCGTTGCTATCGGACACTGTGGCATTGCCGATTCGCGAGGGGAACCACACTGCTTGACCTAGAACACCGGTGTTCGTCATGTTGATTTGGTCGGAGCCACCACCTTGGTAATTGGCGTACAACGGGCCAACGCAAGCATTGGTGTCGAGCATCTGTGGAACGCCAACAGTGCCTGTCGAACTTGAGGCACCGCTGTTCGTGATCGAACATCCACCAATTGCTTGGGAAGGCATGGTGGATAGACCAACAGTGCCAAGAACGAGGGCAGATACAGCCGCGATGCGGATACCCAAGCCTCGCCGGTTGCGAGGTTTCGTCATATTTACTCCTTTAGAAAAGAATTTTTCGAAGCCTAAACCCGATAGATGGTCCAATCTCGGATGCGGGCGGGCGGTTTACGTCCCAATATGAGAACGATGTGCTCAAGAGGTAAGGTTTTGCTCACTCAGGTCGATTGGCTCAGTGGTAGAGCACTCGCTTCACACGCGAGGGGTCGCTGGTTCGAACCCAGCATCGACCACCAAACGGTGCGCTTTGGTATGGCGTCCGCTTAGCAAAAGGAGACGAAATGAGCACAACTGCCTTCGATTTAGTGGGCGGTGACCGCTCAGTAGTGGTCGCTCGCATTAATGGGGAGCTTCGTGATTTGGCCACTGTTGTCACGGATTCAGACATCGTAGAAGCGGTCTTGGCGGACTCTCCTGAAGGACTTGCAGTCCTTCGGCACTCTGCGGCACATGTGCTCGCGCAGGCGGTCCAAGATCTCTTCCCTGAAGCCAAACTAGGTATTGGCCCTCCTGTTAAAGACGGGTTCTATTACGACTTTGATGTTGAGACACCGTTCACGCCTGAAGATCTCGTTGAATTAGAAAAACGAATGACCCACATTCTCAAGAGCGGTCAGCGCTTTGAGCGTCGAGTTGTCACTGATGCGCAAGCTATCGAGGAGCTCGCCTCAGAGCCGTATAAGTTGCGTCTCATCGGCAGCGAAGGTGGCGCGGATGTCATGGAAGTCGGAGGCAAAGAACTCACGATTTATGACAATGTGAATTTGAAAACCGGCGAGCGTTGCTGGGGTGACTTGTGTCGAGGACCGCACGTTCCCGACACCCGGTACATCCCTACAAACGCAATCAAACTTATGCGCAC
>WLNQ01000058.1 GCA_009699705.1 Actinomycetota bacterium
AGAACGCCGACGAATAGAACGGGAAAATCGCAAACTCGACTAGAGAGCAAGATTATGATCAGGCTGAGGACGCTTCACTAGCCGAGAGCGATCGCAGTCACCTGCCATATTTCGTTAAGCGTTTCAAACCGCATAGCCACTGCGCGACCTCGGCCTTCCCCTACGAGCACGGCTGAGGTTTCGGCAACTCCGGGAGCCACAGGACAAACTCTGATGGCTCGAACCTGTTGCAGCGATCGGGTTGCAGCTCGAGCATCGCGCCCGTGTATTGCGCTTGGATGGCGTTGCGCTGCTTTACCTCGTGCAGCCAACATCGCGAGTTGTCGCTTTTCAACCCACTTGGTGAGTTGTTGAGGTGGTCGATCCCCAGTCGCGACCTCTGCAATGGCCCTTGCCATTCGTGCGACCCACATCGGAGGCGGCACAGGTGAGCCGCCAACTGACACCGAAGGTCCAAAGTTGGGTGCGCCCGTAGGTAGCGGGGGAGCAGAACCAATAAGCCGTAAGTGGCGGGGCGCTGGAGGAACCGCCTCAATCCCGGGAGCGATTTCCCAGATTAAAGGCAAGACAAGTTGGTCACCTTCAGTCAAAACCATGGCGAGTAAGGGTGCAGGTAAACGATCCAACAACGTAGACACAGCGGGCTCCTTGATACTGGGCCGCGGTCGGGGGGTCACGGGTTGATGATGCTTGCGTTTACTTATGTTTATTGCTGTTTGTATTTCTACGGTGTCGCAAGTACTGATGTCAACGGGGTGTGGATGAAGGAGCGCTGCTGTGGATAAAGGATTTGCCAAAGCATCGGGACGTTCGTAATTGTTCATAACTGTGGTATTCCTTCGAAGGCATAGAGCTAAACAAAACGACGAGGTCACTTGGAAAATTCAAACATTCCAAGGAGATGTCTGGCAGGAAGCGCAGGCAGTTTTGAGCGTAGAAGAGCGCTGGGACCTAGCCGCCGATGCTGCCGCTATTGCTGATGCGGAACGTTCACGCATGCGGATCACTGACGGCCTCCTGAGCACACAGACAGCAGTCATCGTGAATTGCCTAGGTGGAGTAGTGATTATTGGTTCAGTCTGTGAAGTAGGAACGGATGTCATCATTGTTGAAGAAGATTCCGTCCCAGTGGCTATAAGGATGCAGACAATTTTGCGCATTCAGGGAGTAGTCGAAGCGCTGCGCGTGGAAGTGTCGCCATCGCGTGAGGTCGCCTGCGTAAGCCTGGCCAGTTGGTTGCGAAATCAACCCCTCGAATCTGTTCAATGCCAGATGATTGATGGTTGGACAATCCAAGGGAAAGTGGGAGAAATCGGCGAAGACTTCATTAGTCTGCTCCGTGATGACCATCGGCAAATCAGGGTGATGACCCAACATGTCAGTGTGATGCGCCTGAGGAGAAACTCAATTAAAGATCCATCGTAAACGGGTGTGATTCCACAAAAGTCTTTGTCTGTTCGTACATGCGGGTGATGTATTGCTCGACTTGTGTTTGCTCAATACGCCATTGACCTCGACCACCAACTTTGATTGCTGGCAATTCTCCATTACGGACAAGCGCATATGCCTGCGCGGCCGAGATGTTCAACACCTCAGAGATGTCTGTCAGTGTGAGAAATCGAGATCGCGCGGTGGTCACCTGGGCATTGTGTCAAGAAATTCGGAACCTTCATTTGTTTATCCACAGGTCACTTGGTTGTGGATAAGCGGTGGCGCTTTATTGATTTGTATTCGATGGTTACCAACCATACGAAAGGTGAATCATGACAATTCTGGCTTCCAGACGTTCGGTGCCCGCGGATGAGCAAGCGAACATGATTCGAAGAAGACGCCGAAGGCTGCGTGATGTTCGGGTGTGGCTCGGCCTGATGCTCATCCTTGGATCGATGTTTCTCGGTGCGCTTGTTTTGTCATCGAGCCAACACACCAGCAACGTCTGGCGAGCGACTCGTGATCTGGCTGTGGGGTCGATGCCAGAGGTTGAATCGGTGCCGCTGGCTTTGGGTGAATCGGAATCGGTGTATCTGCCGGCAACTCAATTCCCGCAGGGGCGAATGAAATATCCAGTTGCGAGGGGCGCCCTCATCCCCATAAATGCAGTCGGAGCCCTATTGCCAGGAGCCACGCGGTTCGTGACTATTCCTGTGGATCCGATGCGGGCCCCGGTTGCAATTTCTGCGGGTGATGTGGTGGATATCTGGGTCAGTGCGCCAAAGACCAACGATGGGATACCGCCTATTCCAACATTGGTACTCACCAATATTCGTGTTGTGGAAGTTGACCGAGAATTTACAGGTGTGGGCGGAGAACTTCCTATCGTGCTTGATGTCGTGCAATCGCAAACAGCCCAACTCATTGGCGCAACGCGCGGCGAACTTTCACTCGTGCTGGTACCTCTTGATTCACAATCATTTTACGGCGAGGTTGTGCAGTGAAGAGTGAACCGACAAGTGCTGCTTGCATAGTGGCTGCGCCAGATCTTGATATTGAACCTGAGATGGTCCAACTTGCCGCGGGTTCATCCCTGCGGATTCTTCGTCGTTGCCTTGACGCGGCAGATCTACTTGCGGTGGCATCTGTTGAACCTGGAACCCCAGTGGTGTTAAGTGCTGGATTACCTAGGCTCACGAGCGAAGTTGTGGCAACTCTGCAACAGAGTGGGCGAACCATTATTGGACTCGCACACGACCCTGCGGATCACGAACGATTACGCGTACTTGGAGTCACTTTCGCCTTAGTAGCACGGACCCCGGAAGTAGTGTTGAAGCAGTTGGTCACAGCTTTGTTGTCGCCCGCGGTTTCGGAGCGCAAAGACTGGGAAACCGGGGCATGGTCAGAGCCCGATCAAGTGGTTACACCACCGGATCGGCTGCTCACGAAACTTAAATCGCCGGTCGACGGCCGGATGCTCGCACTCTGGGGACCAAGTGGAGCTCCTGGGCGAACCACAACAGCACTTGCCGTCGCCAGATTGGTTGCCGCCGCAGGGAAATCAGTGTGCGTGATTGACGCAGATACGTCCGGCCCGGCACTAACAATCATGTGTGGCGTCGTTGAAGATGCGAGTGGAGTTGTCGTTGCATGTCGATATGCAGAAAACGGAACACTGCACACGGAGTCACTCCTTTCAGTCGTGCGAACGGTCGTCACGGGAATCGGCATTATTGGTGGGGTGAGTCACCCAGATAGGTGGGAAGAACTCCATCCCCACTCATTGCGACATGTCTTGCAACTGTGTCGGAAAACATTTGATTACACCTGTGTGGATATTGGCGCGGGGGTGAATGCGAATAGTGCACACCAGGAGATATTTGGGCAACAACGATTTTCCGCCGCCGCCGTTGCATTAGAGGAATCAGATGCGGTACTTGCAGTCGGGATAGCGTCTCCATTAGGTCTCTCCAGGCTTCTCCAAGCTCTTAGCTCGTTAAGTGCGGTGGCGGGAAAGGAAGTGGCTATTGCGATCCGGCCGCAGGATGCTGATTTAGGTAAGGAGGCACTTGCCACCCTTCGGGCCTATGGGTGTCACCAAGAACTGATTGCGATGCCGCGAATCTCAACACATGATGTGGTGAGTGAGAAAGGCCTACGACGGCAACGAGGCCTCTTCAAGAGAAGAGATGATGATCTGTCTGCTTTGGAAGCCTGGGCCTTACGCTGTCACTACGGCGAAGGCAGGACGACGATGAGCGTGCCAACGTGAGCAAATTTGTACACTTGCGCAGCGCCTTGCTCTGAGAGTCGAACGCAACCGCCACGAGCAATCGCAAGCCCAAGTTGCTTAACCGAGTGCATTAACTTTCCGTCGTAGTAGCGTGGAATGCTATGTAATCCGATCGGAGATTTTGTGTCGGGCCCGTATGTGAATCTCACCATGTGATTGAACGTAACTTTGGAATTTGGGTTATAGGCCTTAGTGCTCTTTGAGAACACGTGATAAGTGCCAGCCTTAGGCCGATCCCAGCGACCAACAACAGGGAACTGACCCATCACAGTGTTGTCCGCCTTTATTAACCAGACTGTCATGAGCGCCTTGTCGTAGACCACTCTTTTGGTTCCGGCATGAAGTAAATCATTTGGATAGACGGGAATCCACTTTGCTTTCTTCGTACGTGAAGCTGGCTTTGGGCGATGAGTGGAAGTCGGTGTTGGATTCGCAGTGGGAGTTACAGCTGTCAGGTTTGGAGCGGGGAGAGTCGATGCGGTAGGTGAAGGCACGAGGGTGGCTGCGCTCGCACTCTGTAGCGACGACGTGGAATAACCGCCGCCAATAAGTAGAACCCCAGCCACGAAGACACTGCTGATTGAGGCTGTTAGACGGATCCTGGACACGAACTAGTTCTATAGCACCATGGGGTGAAAATTTATCTCCCACTCTGTTCAGGGTGCAGATATCTTGGGCGGCCGAGATGACTAGTTAATTTCCAGTACCGTTATTGCTAAGCCAAGAGTTCGCGAAGGATTCCTCTTTTTCAAGATAGCGCTCGGTCTGCTCTCGAGCTAAATTTTCAACTTTTCCACCAAAAAAGGCAACCGCGGCATTGAATTCACCTGAAGTGACAACCGTGGTTCGTTGGCCGTCGTAGGTCATGGTTGCTACACCTTGAAAGGTCAGCGGGGCACTGAATTCCACACGAAATTCGCCCGAGCAACCCGTTGGGGTTGCTGGCTGCCACGACTGAAACTCTGTAACGGTCAAAGTATTTCCCACAATCGCGACGGCGAATGCTGGCATTTCGGAAGGCAGGGTGCGAATTATTTCCAAATTAGTCGTACCGTCAGATTGAACGGAACATGAACTTTTGACACTCAAAGCACCGGTAACTGTGGCTCGCTCACTGATGTATCGAGCATCTGTGATCATTGCTCGCACTTGAGTTGGATTGGCGGCATAAATCTGACTCACTCGCAACGTGGTTCCCATAGCGCATCCCTTCCTTAAGGAGCTAGCGTAGACGTGTGATTGAAGTCGTGAATGCAGCCCTCGAAGCACTCGGTACTGAAGTAGACGACTCCCAGCGGGTGTTGGTGACTCGCGCCTTGAAACACCTGAATTGGGATGATCTCAGCGGTTTCACGCCTCAAACACTGGTCCAGCATCTTGATCACCTGCGCGCAGTGGGTGAGATGCGGCCGGAGAATCGAACAAACGTCAATGTCAGGGACCTTGGAAATGCCGAGTTCACTGTTTCAACAATCGTGTCAGACGACATGACTTATCTCGTTGATTCCGTTGTTGGCGGGCTTCGGAAAGAAGAAAAAAGTCCGATACTCATCTTGCATCCTCAATTGTGGGTGCGTCGAGACTCGTCAGGCACTCTCGTAGAAATTCTCAACATTGATGTCGACGAGCCAGGTCCTATCGATGCATGCGTGGAATCTTGGATCGTTGTGGAACTCGAACGAGATTTCGTCCATGAAGACAACACGCGGACTGCAAATCACCTTCGCCAAATTGTTCACGACGTGCATTGCGCACACGAGGATGAACTGCAGATGAAAGAAAAGGCTGCAGAGCTTGCGCGAACTATCACAAACACTGCGAGTTCAATCTGGGACCTTGATGATGCGACAGAAAGCGCGGCATTGTTGCGGTGGCTGGCTGACGACCATTTTCTATTCCTGGGATATCAGGAATACGCCTTAACCCAGGTAGCTGAGCAGGTGAGCCTCACGCCGGTTGAAGGCAGCGCACTCGGAATTTTGCGCCACGATCGAGACGGTTCCGACAGCGCACCAATGCAACTCTCGAATCTTGCGAGCGCACGCGTACACGATGGTGTTCCTCTAGTCATCACCAAAGCTAATTCTCGATCCACAGTGCATCGCACGAGTTACCTGGACTACATCGGTGTTCGAGTGACTTCCGAAGCGGGCAAGGTCACAGGTGAGCGCAGGTTCCTGGGCCTGTATATCGGCGGTGCTTTCACCGACAGCGTCACTTCAATTCCGGTATTACGCATGCGCTTTGCGAAGATGCTGCAAGCGATGGATGTTATTCCCGGATCCCATAGTGAGCGTGATTTAAGTCAATTTATGGAATTGATTCCCCGAGATGAATTTTTCGCTATGCAAACTGATCAGCTAATTGACCTTGGCATTTCAGTTATCCATTTATCTGAACAGCAAAAGGTAAAGACTTTCTTTCGCCTAGATGAATTTGGCCGTTATGTATCTGCCTACATCTTCGTTCCTCGAGAGAATTACACAACGAGCGTTCGACTTCGCATCGAAGAACTGATTCGAGAATTCTTCGGCGCGACCAGCGTTGATTTCTCGGTGTTGGTTGGCGAAGGGTCACATGCGCGGTTGCATTTTATTGCTCATCTGCGCGCTGGGTCTACTGAAACATTATCGAACACCATTGAACTCATTGACTTAATCGAGGTCGTCACACGCACTTGGAAAGGTGAGTTCACGCAGATAGCTCTTCATCAGGTCGGGCGAGTGGAAGTCGCTACTTTCCTGCATCAATTTATTGATGCATTTCCAGAAAGCTATCGAGGCGCGGTCTCGGCTGAGATTGGTGTCGCAGATGCGATGAGCATCATGGCCTTGGAATCCCAAGATATCGCTATCGAGGTGAAGCGTTTTCCTGATTCAAACCTTGCAGAGATACGACTTATTCGCGTGGGTGATCCCATTTCGCTTTCGCAAGTCTTGCCATTGCTGCAAAATTTTGGTGTTCGAGTGCTGAACGAGTATCCCTTTGAGGTTCATCGTAAGGGGTTTGGTTCCGCTTGGGTGCTGCAGTTTGGAATTGAGTTACCTGATGCCAAGTTGCCGGGTGTGGATTCACTCAACGAACGGCTCGCGAAGGCTCTGCGTGCAGCGTGGTTTGGTGAAGTGGAATCTGACTCCTTTAACGGGCTTGTTGTCACTGCGGGACTCACGGCGCAGCAAGTTGCTGTGGTGCGCGCGTATGCCAAATACATGCGACAGATTGGATCTGCGTTTGGTCAGGACTACATCCAGCAGGTCGTGCTCAGTTATCCAGAGGTCTCCACTTTGCTCGTAGAGTTATTTGCGTCGCAATTTGACCCATCCGTAGCAGTAGACCGCGAGGTTGCACGCGGCAGCAAGATCCAAGCGATTGACCTGGCATTGGATGCAGTCCCTGTTCTTGATCACGACAGAATTCTGCGGACGTTGTACTCATTAATTTTGGCCACCTTGCGTACCTCGGTGTATTTGCCAGCAGGTGAAGTTATCCCGCGGGCATTCGCCTTCAAACTGGACTCACGTGCAATCTCTGAGATGCCGCTGCCAAAGCCGCTCGTTGAAATCTGGGTCTATTCGCCTCGAGTTGAAGGTGTGCATCTTCGTTTTGGTCGCGTTGCGCGAGGTGGCTTGCGATGGAGTGATCGCCGAGAGGATTTTCGAACAGAAATTCTTGGCCTCGTGAAGGCGCAAGAAGTAAAGAACGCAGTGATTGTGCCGGTCGGAGCTAAGGGTGGTTTCGTGCCAGCCAGTTTGCCTGATCCAATAGTTGATCGTGATGGTTGGCTCCAAGGTGGTACGGCCGCGTATCAAGAATTTGTTTCTGCGTTGCTAGATCTGACGGATAATTTGCGCGATGGGCAAGTCATAGCGCTGGAAAACATGCTTCGGCGCGATGGTGATGATCCCTATCTCGTGGTTGCCGCAGACAAGGGCACAGCATCCTTCTCCGATATTGCCAATGCCATTTCGGTTTCACGAGGCTTTTGGCTGGGAGACGCCTTTGCCAGTGGTGGGTCCGTGGGCTACGACCACAAAGCGATGGGGATCACCGCTCGCGGAGCCTGGATCTCTGTTGAGCGACATTTTCGCGAACTCGGCATCGACACCCAAGTTGATCCGTTCACGGTCGTCGGCGTGGGCGATATGAGTGGCGATGTATTTGGCAACGGCATGCTGCTCAGTGATCAAATTAAATTGGTTGCGGCTTTTGATCATCGAGATATTTTCATTGATCCAAATCCGGATCCGACCACGTCATTGCAGGAGCGTCGAAGAATCTTCGAACTTCCACGCTCCAGTTGGGCCGATTTTGATTCAAGTCTTATTTCTGTTGGTGGCGGAGTCTTTTCTAGAAGCGCCAAGTCGATCCAGTTGTCAGAGCAAGCCTGCCAAGCACTCGGAATCGAAAACGGACCAAGAGCTTTGGCTCCCAACGAAGTGATTCGAGCCATCCTGCGTGCTCCTGTTGATTTACTCTGGAACGCGGGGATCGGTACCTACGTAAAGGCCGTTTCGGAATCCAATCTAGATGTCGGCGATAAAGCCTCCGACGCCACTCGTATTAATGGCGGAGAACTGCGATGCAAGGTTGTTGGCGAGGGTGGCAACCTAGGTTTCACGCAGCGTGGACGTATCGAAGCAGCGCTTACTGGGGTGTTGCTCAACACTGACGCAATCGATAACTCAGCAGGTGTCGACACTTCAGATCATGAAGTAAACCTCAAGATTTTGCTCGATGTTCTCGTGCGTAGTGGTCAGCTTTCTGAGCATGAACGAAATGAAGTGTTGAGCAGTATTACAGGCCAGGTGGCCGTTGCCGTTCTTGCAGATAATTACGGGCAAAATGTCGTGCTCGCTAACGCAAAGGCAGCCGCAGTCACGCTTTTGCCGGTCCATCAGCGAATGATCCGCGATCTTGAACATAAGGGTGTGCTGGAAAGGTCGATCGAATTTCTTCCGACTGATGAAGAGATTGATCACCGCCGTCAGCAAGGACGCGGTCTGACTTCTCCAGAGTTGGCAGTATTGCTGGCATACGCAAAGATTTCTTTGGCTGCGGAGTTAAACAATGCGAATCTCGGGAAAGATCCGTGGTACCAGTCAGCTTTATTCTCATATTTCCCGCACGAAGTCGTTGAACAATTTCGGGACGGAGTACTGAATCACTACTTGCGTAATCAGATCATCAGCACAGTTGTCTGCAACGAAGTAATCAATGCTGGCGGTATCTCTTTCGTGTTCCGTGCCGTTGAAGAAACTGGTGCAAGTGCCACGGAAGTTGTCCATGCCGCGGTTGCGGTGCTCGAGGTTTTTGATTTGCCCAGGCTCATGCATGCAATCGACGACTTGGATGGGCAGGTACCTACTACTGCTCAAAATGCGCTGCATTTGCAGCTTCGCCGGATTCTTGATCGCGCCACACGTTGGATTCTCACGAGTTGCTCAGGACACTTAGTACCGCAAGAACTGGTCGACGCTTATCGCCCGATCATTCGGTCCTATGCAGCTCAATTGCGCACTCATCTTCCTGAAGGACTGGCTGATGATGTGCGAATTCGATCCACCCAACTCATAGAGGCGGGTGCGCCGCGTGAGTTGGCTTTGGAAGTCAGTTCACTACTCGAAGTCTTTTCACTATTGGATATTGCTGATCTCGCAAAGCGCACGGGAATAGATCCTGGACGAATTATTCCGCTGTACCTGGCGGTCACCGAGGAATTTGGTATTGATCCGTTGCTGACAGCTATTTCGAGCCTGCCCCGCACGGACCGATGGGCGGTATTGGCGCGGCAAGCGCTGCGAGCTGATCTTTATAGCGCGACCGCGTCACTGACCGAGGCAGTCCTCGCCATGGATCAAGGCTCAGCTGCGTTGACTATGGCCTCATGGGAAGGACATCACGCCACGAGTGCGATGCGGGCTCGAGCCACCTTGCTTGAAATTGCTGCGGTGGAGCACCCAGATCTTGCAACGATTTCGGTAGCGCTCCGAGTGTTACGCACGCTGATTGCTCAGACTTCCGCGCGTTAAGTTATTTGCAGATGCTTTGCAGGTACTGACGCTGCCCTTTGTTCCTGTGGGGTGAGGGTTAGCATAGTCAAATTGCTTGAAGTTTCATCTACCCCAATGGAGTCATCGTGAGCCTGCCGCCCCTGGTGGATGCCAATGTCGAACTCACCGTCGATGAGGTGCGTCGCTATAGCCGCCATCTCATCATCCCTGATGTCGGCATGGCTGGTCAGAAGCGCCTGAAGAATGCCAAGGTGCTTTGCGTTGGTGCCGGCGGGCTTGGTAGCCCATCGCTGATGTACTTGGCAGCAGCAGGAGTCGGCACGCTCGGCATTGTTGAATTCGATATTGTCGATGAGTCAAACCTGCAACGACAGATCATTCATGGTCAAAGCGATATCGGTCGTTCCAAGGCCGAGAGCGCTCGCGACACGGTTCGGGAAATCAACCCCCTCGTCACGGTTAATGTGCATGAAGTGCGGCTGGATTCCACGAACGTGATGGAGTTGTTCTCGCAGTACGACTTGATCGTTGATGGCACAGATAACTTCGCAACTCGCTACCTCGTCAACGATGCCTGCGTTCTGCTTGGCAAGCCATATGTGTGGGGCTCGATCTACCGCTTCGATGGACAAGCCAGTGTGTTCTGGTCCGAACATGGTCCGTGCTACCGCTGCTTGTACCCAGAGCCACCACCACCAGGCATGGTTCCTTCGTGCGCTGAAGGCGGCGTGCTGGGTGTGTTGTGTGCTTCGATCGGCTCAATTCAGGTCAACGAAGCAATCAAACTGATCACCGGTATCGGCGAAACCCTGCTCGGTAATTTGATGATTTACGACGCTCTCGA
>WLNQ01000059.1 GCA_009699705.1 Actinomycetota bacterium
TGTCATTGTCTCCAGCAGCTCTGAAGCCAAAGATCTTCACACCCGCATTGCCCAAAACTTTCTTCAGGGTGTGACCGAGGCAAAAGAAAATGGTGCTGAGGTTGTGGTGCTCGGCGACCATGACGATGTCTGGCATGCCGATCGCATTGCCCAACACCTGAAAATTTTCAGCGAAAACCCAAGTGCCGTTATGGTCGCAGCTGACGGTTTGATCAAGACGGATGAAAATCCAGCGATGCCACAAACCTTGCGTAATTCATTTCCGGTGCCCGCGAACTTCAATGAAATGCGTGCGAGCCAGCAGTTCCATTATGTAGTTCGGCATTCCGTGGCAACTGGTGGAGCAAGTGCCATCAAGCCAGCAAACTTTCAATATCTGAACGTGCCCAAAGGTTGGTTGCATGACCGGTGGTGGAGTTTGGCTGCAGCAGCAAATCACGCACTGATCATTGATACGACACCTGTTATTGACTATCGCATCAGTGCTACGCAACAAGTGGGATTAGATACGGCGGCCCAACTTGACGGTAATCAGAAATGGTTGAAGCACCACACGAAGAATATTTTTCGGTCAATGAAACGAGCGTACGACGTGGTTCCGCTTTACATCGCTAGTAGATGAGTGACACAGACTGAAGCAGTTGGTGAGCCGATTCCAAGATAAGGAACCTGCGTGCATTGCAAAGCACTTGGCGCAAATGCTGCCGGGATGGATGCATAGAACTCATCAATCTGTGATCGCTGCGGCGCATAAAGAGCCAGTGCAGTTGGCCGCAAAGCGCGAAGCACGTTCGCGCCATCAGGTGAAAGGGCAGCGCCTTCAGGCACGTTGTTATACATCCCCCACAGTTGCATGGCGGCAATTGTGGAAGTGAGGCGATCGGGGTCAGTCCAGGTTGCTATGCGATCAGTAGAAGTAGTGTGTGCCAAGACAAACTCTTGGGCCGCGACATTTGATTTCATGAGGTCTTCAACTTGATAGTCAAAATATGCAGCATTCATTGGGTACTGCCCATAAATACCAAGATTGCCGCGGCCGTTTTGAAGGAACTGGGAAGCAAGCCCGAGAACAATGAGTGCCAACATCACTGCGAGCCAGCCCACAAGGGAGCCTCGCGTTGCGCAGAGCAGCAATGTCACAAACACCACGGCGCTAGAAAGCAAGACGATGGATAACCCGGTACTCATAGGGAAGGTGCGATCGGAATGACCAGACCACACCATGAAACCAATCAACGCAAGAATGAAAAGCCAACCGACGAGCACTACAGGGCGGTGACCATAAAGTGCCGCGATTGCGATCACAATTGCCGTGAGAGCACCCGGCCAGCACATCGCTGCGTAATGCGGAGCTTCGATCCAAGGTCCTGGAATGACCCTCATGTAGATCAATGTGAAGGCGATGTTCACCAGAGCAATAGCTAGAGCTGTGAAGGTCCAACGATTGCGCACCAACGCGACAGCAAACAGACAAGTAAGTAAGCCAAGGAGTAAAACTAGGAATGCGACATCGCGAGTCCAAATATTTGCGTCGCTAATAAATGCCGCGTAATCAAGTCGCGAATTCCATGAGCGATACGTGGCAAGCCAATCAAGGCCAGGGAACATTTGGCGGCCAAGAAGCAAGAAGCCAACCATCGACGCCACAAAGCCAACAACGATGAACGAGAATTCACGCAGGAGTGCGAGCAAGGAAATTCGATCAACCCACCAAGCGACCGCGCGAATTGCTAGCCAGATGAATCCGGAAAGCAGCGCGTTGTAGGGATTGAGCATGACGAGCCAGCCAACAACTAGGCCAACGAAGGTTGGCTGAGCTAGTGAATATCCGCGACCTGGCGTTGGTCGAAGGCGTGATGTGCCAAGGGCAAACAACACAAAAGATGCGGCCATCGCCGAACCGGTGGCGTAGGTGTTGCCGAGGTAACTCAACACCATGGAGTTCAAAGCAACAAAGAAAGTCAACGCCACGGAGAGCGCCCGACCCGTGAGTCGTCGAGCCATCAAATAGGTGGCGGCAACGATCAAGAGAAGTAACAGTCCGCGCCAGATTGCAAACCCGGCAAAGGTGCCAAAGACTTCAATCAGGCCGCGAACTGGGGTGAGGTAACCCAGGCGGGTCCAGTAATAGGAAGCATCAAGGGCCCGGTCGTTAACGGTGTGGCCAAAGATCGCAAGGGTGGCGGAAAACTGGGAGTCAGGTGAATTGAAGCCGGTCCACCATTTGGCACCCACACCCCACATCACAACTGCCCAGATAGCTAAAAGGATGGTGACGTCGGTAAGGCGAGTCCGGAAATTTCTAAATTTGATCATCATGAGTGCAGAGTTGATCGCTTAGGCGATCTGGGCTGACTCTCCTTTGAAATCGGCAACGATGCGAACGTGTCCGCCGAGGGCGCCGATGTAGGAACGGATGGTGCTGATCTCGGAATGATCAAGGTCCCCTCGCTCCACTGCTGATACTCGGCGCTGTGAGACCCCCATGATTTCTGCAACTTGGCGCTGCGTGAGTCCACGGGACTTACGCAAGACGGAAAGTTGGTAGCCCGCGATCTCATCACTCAGGGAACTTGTGGCGGCAGCGACTCTTTGTGGCGTCGTGACACGCCTTTTGCGCACGTCCGACCATTGGTCAACTTCCATCATGGCCCACCTCCGCTTTCTTGCGCGAGCCAACGTGTGAAGCGATGATCGGCGATAGGTATGGCTTGCCGGTACCAGTCATGCCACGCCCCTTTCTTATCACCTGCGTACAAGAGAATTGCTTGTCTTTTCGGATCGAAGGCGAACAAAATTCGACACGTGCCAACCCGCAATTCCTTCATATTCGCGAAGGAACTCATAGAAATCGTATCGACGAGTGGACGGCCCAAACTCGGGCCAAGTGTCGTCAGCATGTCAATTGCTGCCGCAACTCGGTCATATCTCAGATCGTCCAATTCCGAGATCCAAGTAGTCACCGTTGGATCGAGGAATACCGCCCAGTTCGGAACTTCAATGCCAGTATAGAACACAGGCGTACTAAATAGAAGAGTAGCGAAGGGAAGGACTGGGCAACATTGGTGGCCTCCGTTGGTTGGAGATTCATTTTGGATGCGGTGAGCAAGAGCACCAAGTAGTTATCCACAGGCGTATTACCCAGCGATCAGGGCTCCGACAAAAAGCCCTGCTACCGCTAGGCTCCCTGAGGTGTCCGCCCTGCTGATCGACGTCACTGACCTCGTCGAATTCCTGCAGCGCCGCGAATCCGTTTCCGGAGTTCAGCGAGTTATCGCCGAGACCACGCCACTTCTTGAAATCAAGTCCGAGGTCATTGCCCATCCGGTTCTGCTCGATCGTGGCCGTGGCGTGTTTGTGCAACTCACCCATACCGAGCACCACGTCTTAATTCAACGAGGTGCGCGTGCAGGCAGTGACGCCACCAGAGATGAGTTGGCGGCAGCCGCGGATGCAGCAATCGCCCGGGTGGGCTCGGCAGTTCCCGTCAAGGTTCAGCAAGGTGACGTACTGGTTTTCCTTGGCGCGCTTTGGATCAATGATGCGTTGATGCTGGCCGCGCGAGATGCTCACGCGCAGGGCGCAGTCTTGGTTGATTTGTTGTATGACCTCACCCCAGTTCTCCAGACTGGGCACACAGCCGCGGTCAACAAACTATTTGAGCGCTACCTCAATTTGATTTGTCAGACAGCATCACGAGTGCCAGCAATCTCGCACTCGAGCCGAAGAGATTTTGAAACCTACGCGCAGCAGCATGGATATGAAGTGGTTGCGGGCCAAGCAACTGGCTTGCCATGCGGACTCACTCCACAAACCGACCAGAGTGAAAATCCTTGGCCGCGCACCTACGCGCTCTTCGTGGGCACCGTGGAATCCCGCAAGAATCATCTGCTTGCTTTGCAGGCTTGGCGGGAACTTATTGAAACTCATGGCGCAGAAAATGTGCCCGATCTTGTATGTGTGGGTCGTTTAGGTTGGCATGCAACACAATTTCTCACTGAATACGTCACGAGTCATGGGCTCGACGGCAAGGTCACTGTGTTGAGCACAAGTGTCAGCGATGCAGAGCTCGCAAGTTTCTATTCACACGCGCAGTTCACCGTGTATCCATCGAACTACGAAGGCTGGGGTTTACCAATCTCAGAAAGTGTGGCCTTTGGCAAGGTTCCGGTGGTGGCTGACAACTCTTCGATGCGTGAAGCCGGACGAGACTTAGCAATCTATTTTGAAACCAATAATCAAGCAGCGTTTGTGCACGCGCTCGAGGCAGTCATGGATCAAGAAAACCGAGCACAGCTTGAAGCTCGCATTGCAAGTGACACCACGCCACCAATTACCTGGGAAAAAGTGGCTGAAGTTATCAATCAAGAAATTGCAGCAGCGCAAGCTGCAGGAAGCAGGCCCCTGATGGTTCCCGCAATCGAACTTGGTCGCGAATACATGCTTGCTGTTGGATCACCAGCACCTGACTCCGGTTACGCCGATCAAGTGTTGGAGCATCTACAAACCGAAGGCCTCACCCCGATGCTGCGTCAACCACGTGGCGAACGCGATTTTGAAATCGTTGACGCAGCAGTAATTGGCACCTTTGGTTCGCCTCAGGTGTGGGGCAATGAACTACGTCCGGGAAAGCGCGCAGATTTTAGAATCGAGCGGCCAGTTCCAGGACCGTTGGTGTTGCTTATTTCAACCCGATCAATGCCAGGTGTGGTCACTATCGATGCCAGTGGCCCAGGTGGCCCTGTCAAAGAAGAGGTATATCTAGGCTCAGTTATCAAGTTGCCACTTGGTGATGGGCGGGCCGGCGATGCAGCACAAGTGAGCCTTACCGTTACCGATGCGGCGAATTCAATTGAAGGCTTTATGGGCATTCGCTCATTTGTGGTGTTGAAGGCAGACGACCTCACTGCAGAAGTGCTTGCTCATAAATCAGCAGTTGATGCGATGCGTCAGGAACTCGACTTCATTCAGAACACCCGCTCGTGGAAAGTCACTGCACCACTGCGCAAAATCAAAGGCCGCGGCGCGAACTAACGCAGTCTTTCCGGCCTTAGGCGTGTGAACATAGAAAAAGCCGGGGTCAGGTAATTACCCAACCCCGGCCACTTAAAACTTACCGCCTAGTTGTTGGTGCCCGATTGACCGTCACCGTATAGGTCTCAGATCCTGGAATTAGTGCAGCATTTCCTGCAGTGAATGCAGTGACCTGACATTGACCCGGAGAAAGTGCAGTGAGGACAGAACCGTTGATCACGCAAGGTCCTTGCTCGCTGAACAACACCGTGGTGTTTGAGGTGGTTGTTGCAGCTAACGTGACGGCAGTCCCGGCAGTCATTACAACCGGACGCGCGATGCTCCACACAGGCTGATTAGGCGGATCGACAACGATGTTGTCAACGGCGCGAGCACCTTGAATGTTCACCACCTGTGAATTCGTTCCACTGGTTTGACCTGCTTGACCTGCAACAGGATTTCCGGTGTAGGAAACAGCAATCGTGTGGACACCAGAAGTTGGTGGTGTCCATTGATAAGAAGCAACACCGTTCACTGTTGGCATTGAACCGCTAATGCCAATGCCATCCGCCGTGAAGGCGACCGAACCGTTAGGTATTCCGGCCCCGAGCACTGCCTGCAGCACTGTTGTGGTGCCGGAGTACAAGTTGGCTGGCCAGCGCAGTGCAACTGTGGTGTTGACAGTCGTTGCGAATGGCTGTGAAATCGGGCTCGTTGAAGTCGTGAAGTTTCCATTATTGGGCTGGAAAGTTGCCTGAATCGCCGTTGCTCCAGGAAGAGTTGGAGTCCAAGGCAGTCCCACCGTTGAAGTGGAGGCGCCGAAGGTTCCCGAGAGCGGCTGGGTAGTGATCCCGTTGCCCCCAGCGGTTGCCAAGTAGACGCTGCCTGTAGGTGCGAGAGTGCCAATCGGCGCCACAACTGCACCCTGCAAAGTGTTAGAAACGCCCTGTTGCACCGACTGCTGGGCAAGAAGAGTCGTGTACGTCGGAACAGGTGCGATGGTGATCGTGGTTGAACCAGCCGGCAAAGCCGATCCGAGCGCACTGATCGTCCACACGCCTGCAGCGGTGGGAGTCCAGGATGCAGTTGCCCAGCCTTGAGCGCCAACGATCGCCTGAATAGTGGTGGCGTTGGCCCCCGAAGATGCACCAAGAGTGATGGTTTGACCAGCGAGGCCAGAGATCTGAACTTGGATCTGCTCGGCAACACCGACCATTCCATTAGGGGCGAAGACGCCGCCTCTGGCTGCAGCCTGCGCTCCAGTGCCAATTGCCAAAGTGGTGCCAGCAGCAATTCCAAGGGCCAGCGTTGCCGTAGCAATGCGGCGGGTTGAGCGCGAGTAGCGCGCAGGTGTCAACATTCGGACCTCCTAGAAGTTTTCCGCAAAGGCTACTTGGTCAATACTCTTTTTCTTTGCTTATCGAGGGAGCGCAACGGTCAGTGACCGGTTGGTTAGCATTAGCCCATGTTGTCGATCGCGTCTCAATTGGGCGCTTGGGGTGAAGCCGAGTGCTGAGAGAGCTGAAGAAGCAACACGCATTGATCTGGGCCTTCGCCAACAGAGATTTCGCCACCCGTTATCGATCGAGCGTCTTGGGTTGGGCTTGGTCCTTGGTCCAGCCACTGGCCACGTTGGTTATTTTCGCAGCAGTATTCAGCATTGTTTTCCGGGTGCAGGCCCCTGTGATGGGTAATGGGAAAACGTCGTATGCAGCGTTCCTCTTTACTGGCATGGTCACCTGGAACTTGTTTTCAGGTTTGATCACCCTGTCGATCACGCAGTTAAAGAGCAATGGTGAGTTACTTAAAAAGGTGCAATTTCCGGCTTACGCACCCGTTCTTGGCGCCAGCATCGTGCAGTTGATTCAGGTCGTTCTTGAAATTGTTGTGCTGTTAGGAATGTTCCTAGTTCTAGGCAACGTTGGATTCACTTGGCTTGTTGCGATTCCAATTCTGATCGGTACTGCATTCTTCGCGCAAGGCATTGGCCTGATGTTGTCGATCATGAATGCTCGCTTTGGTGATGTGATGTACATCGTCGGTGTGCTGCTGGGCGCGATGTATTTCCTCACCCCAGTGTTGTATCCAATGAGTTTGGTTGAGACGCATAGTTCGGCCCTAGCATGGATCGTGAAACTCAATCCGATGTCTTGGTATGTGCAGGCCATGCACGATGCGATGTACACGCTCACTGCTGTTTCACTTCTGGAAGTTGCTGCGTTACTCATTGGTGGACTCCTGGTGTTTTGGGCAGGATTTGTCATCTTCAATCGATACAGCGAAGACATCGGGGAGATGCTGTGAGTGATTACGCAGTTGAAATCGCCAATGTTGGCAAGCGTTTTATGCGCAACAGTGAACGTCGCAATTCCATCAAAGAGCGCATTGTGCGGGGCCAGAGCAAGCGCGCTGAAGAATTCTGGGCAGTAAAAGACGTTTCCCTTAACATTCCAAAAGGCAGTGTCTATGGCCTGATCGGGCATAACGGCTCTGGCAAATCGACATTGTTAAAAATGATCGGCGGCATCTATCGGCCAACAGAAGGCTCGATTTCAAGCCAGGGCCGCATCGCGTCACTCATTGAGCTTGGTGCGGGTTTCCATCCTGAAATGACAGGCCGCGAAAACATCGGCCTCAACGGCTCAATTCTTGGCCTGCCAAGAAAAGAAATTGCGGAAGTAACCGACGAGATCATCGATTTCTCCGGGCTACGCGAATTCATCGACGATCCCGTGAAGCATTACTCAAGCGGAATGTATGTGCGTCTCGGTTTTGCAGTGGCTGTTCACATGAAGCCAGATGTGTTACTTGTTGACGAAGTGCTAGCTGTCGGTGACGAAGAATTCCAACGCAAATGTTTTGATCACCTTTATTCACTGCGTAAGGCTGGCAAAACCATCATCGTGGTCAGCCACGGCCTAGGCCAGCTTGAAGCGCTCTGTGATGAAGTGGCTTGGCTAGAACGTGGCACCCTGCAAGAAATTGGTGAACCAACGGATGTAGTGGCGAGTTATCTCAAGCGCGTGAATGCTGATGAAAGCGCAAGAAGCCCTCTCGCAGAGGCCAGGCGTGAAGATCTTGACCATGAAGGGGGACTGCAGAGTGCCTTGCGGTTGACCTCAGTCAAACTCATGAATGCAGAAGGTATCGCGCTGAACCACGCTGAAACAGGAATCACCTTCACTTTCAAGATAGGCATGACACTCAGCGACACCGTGCTTGGACCAAATGTGCGTGTTGCTTTGCAACACGAATCTGGTCCGCTGATCACCATGATTGGTAACCACCGACTCGGTTTTGATTTCAGTTACCTGCCTGCGGGTGACCACACGGTAGAAATCGATTTGATCGATAATCCTTTGCTACCAGGGAGATATCGCGTGCACGTTGATGTCTTTGACCACACAGGTGCGAAGTTGTTGGATTCGTGGAACGAAGCTGCAGAGTTCCCGGTTCGCAGCGGATCAGGTGAAATCGGCCAAGGGTTTGTGCAGTTGCCAGCCGAATATCGATTGAGCTAATCGTGATCAGCGAAACCAACCCACTGATCAAGGCCAAGCGGCGTGCCGGTCGAGTGAAGCGTTATGTCAAGCGCAAGGTTTATGAAAGAAATATCGGCAGGCAATACAAAGCGTGGCTAGTCGAAGCGTCAGACGTACAAGCAAAATCCACCACGCACGACTTTGTAATTTCCATCATCGTCCCGGTCTACAACCCACCTATGAATTTCTTGACGGAGTGCTTGGATTCAGTGGTTGGTCAGCAGGCCAGCAACTGGCAGCTGGTCGTGGCCAATGACGGATCAACGAACCCCAACGTCACGGTCTTTTTGGAAAGTTTCAAAGAAAAGCACAAAGAGGACCCGCGCATCCTTGTTGTCGACAAAGCAAATGGTGGCATCAGTTCGGCATTGAATGTTGCACTCAGCTACGCACGGGGCGAATACGTTGGCATGCTGGATCACGACGACGCTCTAGACCCTCGATGTATTGAAATCTTCAGCCAGACCATCGAACACAACAGGCATCCCGATGCGGTGTATTCCGATGAAGACAAGTTCAGCCCGAAGGGCGAGCATTACGACTTGTATTGCAAACCTTCTTTTTCACCCGAACTCTTGCTCACTCAGATGTATTTGTGTCACTTCACGGTGTTTAAACGAGATCAGGTCAATGCCGTGGGTGGTTTGCGCACCAGCATGGATGGCGCACAAGATTTTGATCTTGCCTTGCGGTTACTTCCGAATCTTAAGAACGTGGTGCGCATTCCGCTTCCGCTGTATCACTGGCGAGCCTGGGCTGAATCGACAGCGCTTTCAATTGACGCCAAGCCGTGGGCTCAGCAATCGGCTGCTCGTGCACAGCAGGAACATCTTGATCGCACCTTCGGTGGTGGCACTGTCGAGCCGAGCCACATCCAAGGGCTGAATGAAGTTCATCCAAAAATCATGAAGCCAGTGAAGGTGTCCGTGATCATCCCCACGATTGGCACACCTAATGATTCTGGAACTTCGCGCTTCGTGGACGACGCGGTGCGTTCGCTGATCACGAATGAAACTCAGACAACACTGGAAATTATCATCGTGACTACTGGGGTGATTCCAGACGTTGATGTGTCGGATTTATCGGCAGAAGGTGACGTATCTGAACGTGGTGGGCAGCTTCAGCATGAGTTGAAGCATGTCGTTTACACCAATGATCGCTTCAACTTCTCCGAAGCAATCAATACCGGGCGGAAGGTTGCTACCGGCGAGTATCTCTTGCTTCTCAATGACGACACCACTGTGGCCGAAGTAAATCCAGTGACCAAAATGCTCGAGATCGGCCAGATTGATGAAGTCGGAATCACCGGTGCCAAACTGACCTACCCAGACTCACGAATCCAGCATGTGGGCATGGTGCTGCTGCCATCAGGACCAACCCACGCTTGGATCGCCAAGCCAAATAAAGAGCCTGGGTATTTTGGCTCAACGCTGACGCCGAGGAACTACGCGGCGGTAACGGCGGCGGCGCTGCTGGTGCGTACGAACGTGTTTGATCAGGTCAATGGCTTTGATACTGCTTTCGCTAAGGACTACAACGACGTGGATTTCTGCTTGCGGGTTCGGGAAGCCGGCTATCGAGTGGCGTGGACGCCTTATGCACATTTGACGCATTACGAAGGCGCAACGATGGTTCGCAAGAAGGCGGACTCTGCAGAGCATGAGCAATTTTTGCAACGATGGTCTGAGTTGCTGAACAATGATCCTTATTACTCACCAGCATTGAACCCCGACCTGCAGCGGATTTACGAGGCCCTCTAATGAATCAACCGACGTTTCGATCACCAGCAGGTCGCACTCTTGTTGTCTTCGGTGACCCTTCGCTGCTCACGATGGATCGCATGGAGGAGTTTGGCAGAAGAATCGATACCGATCCACGCATCGCTTCTTTGTCATTGACTGCGAATTCAGAACTCAGTGATCGTTGGTTGCGATCAAGCGCCCCGATGGGCCCGGTTGTTGCGATTGCTCATGATGCGCAAGATCTTGTTGGAGAGCTTCCGCAGGAA
>WLNQ01000006.1 GCA_009699705.1 Actinomycetota bacterium
CCAAGGGCCGCAGCAGCGGCTTCAGCGCCCTCTCGAGTGAATCCCTCGATAGTTCCGGTGATCACTAGGACCAAACCTTCAAGCGGAGTCGGACCGGTTTCAACGTGCTCGTCAGCCATGCGCACACCAGCCTCGCGCCACTTTCGGATAACTTCTTGGTGCCAGGCTTCGGCGAACCACTCAGATATTGCATCTGCGGTGATCTGGCCAATGCCTTCAACCTCGGCCAGTTCTTGGGCTGACGCTCCCTGCAGTGCATCAATGCTGCTAAAAACCTTGGTGATGGCTTGAGCAGTTGGCGGACCGACATGTCGAATAGATAAGGCCACGAGCACTCGCCACAGTGGCTGGGACTTAGCTATTTCAAGCTGTTCGAGAATTGACTTGGCATTCCCACTGAGCTTCTTGTCCGCATCCTTCGTGAAGTAGCCGCTAGTAAGAAAGTCTGCTTCGGTGAGGCTAAACAAATCACCCTCATCTTGAACAAGGCCTGACTTCGCCATTGCAATAGCCGACTTCTCCCCTAGCCCTTCAATGTCTAGTGCCTTGCGGCTACCGATATTTGCCAAGCGCTCAATTAACTGACCCGGACAACTTTGCGCATTTGGACACCGCAGGTCTTTGTCACCTTCTGACTCTGGCCTGAGTTCAGTTCCGCAATCAGGACAATGCGTCGGCATGACAAATGGTCGTTCATCGCCTGTGCGTAATTCAATGACAGGACCCAGAACTTCAGGAATTACATCGCCAGCTTTGCGAAGGAACACCATGTCGCCGATGAGAACGCCCTTGCGCAGCACTTCAAATCCGTTATGCAACGTCGCCATTGCAACCATGGATCCAGCGACCTTGACCGGTTCCATAACTGCGAAGGGAGTTACTCGACCAGTGCGACCAACATTGACTTGAATGTCCAACAATCGAGTGCGCACAACCTCTGGCGGATACTTATAGGCGATAGCCCAGCGTGGTGCACGCGAAGTTTCACCGAGTTCAGACTGCTTGTCGATCTCATCGACTTTAATGACGATGCCATCAATTTCATGTGTGACATCGTGGCGATGCTCGCCATAGAATGCGATGAACTCGCGCGCTCCTTTGGCGTCTGGCTGCACCTTAAAGTGTTCGCTCGTAGGTAGCCCCAGTTTTGCTAACACCTCGTATGCCTGGCTTTGCTTTGTGACTTCAAGACCAGTGACCACACCGATTCCGTGCAAAGTGAGCTCAAGTTGACGAAGGCGATTCACTGAACGATCGAGGTCTTGCTGCAAGGTAACCACGCGAGCCAATTGCCTATCTGTGGTTGCTGACTCGCGAACTTCAGCAACGTCTTGCTCGCGCTTGTCGATTCTTTGGCGCAGACTTCCAGCCGCAGCGTTTCTCGGGTTAGCGAAAAGTGCTAGCCCTTGTTCTGCCTGTTCGCTGTTGAGTTGATCAAAGGCAGCATTAGTAAAGAAGACTTCGCCCCGTACCTCAATGAGTTCAGGAAGAGCCATGCCGTCTGCAGCGATAAGGCGTTGCGGAATTGCAGGAATGAAACGCGCGTTGTAGGTGACATCTTCGCCTCGGCGACCATCACCACGTGTTGCGACCGAACGCAACTTGCCATTCTCGTACACAGCATCGATTGCAAGACCATCAATTTTTAGTTCGCACAACAAACTCGGCATTGCACCGAGTGACTTTTCGGTTCTGGCAAACCAGGCGTCGAGCTCTTCATCACTGAATACATTGTCCAGGGAATACATGCGCTGCAAATGCTCAACGGGCGTGAACATGTCACTAGCGGTTCCACCAACGGCCATAGTCGGTGAGTCCTGAGTTTGCAAAATTGGAAACTCTGTTTCAAGTTGTTTGAGCTCTTGGAACAACTTGTCATATTCGAGATCGTCAAGGGTCGGCTTATCGTGCTCGTAATAGGCCTGCCGTGCATCTTCAATGAGCGTGACGAGTTCGGCCCAACGAATATGAATAGCCGAGGGAACTTCACTCATGAGAGTCCTCGTTCCTTAACACTCGACCAGCGCGCACCGCCGTGTCATAAGCAGCGCGCGCCTGCATCCAATTAGCGCCGGCGCAGCCACACGTTGGAGTGATCACCACCGCTGCCATGTGCTCAGGATTCTCTAATCCAAGATGATGAGCAAGGGTCCGAAGCGGCGCACTTGCATCCGAGTCACCCAGCCTGCGTTCACCCATGGCCAAGGCGCTGAAACACCCGGCAAACAACCCAATCCCCTGCTCCCAGGCTTCACCCATTGCATCTTCGTCAATACGACCGAGCGTCAAATCAATACTGATGAATTGCGCATCTGAATCTGCCAGTACTCGAATTGGTGGTTTGGCAGCACAGCAATGAACGCCGCTGAAAACTCCAGGTACTGCCGTCAAGATTTGACGAAGGGCATCTTGCACGATGGGCGGATCAACAGGACTAAAGCGCGATAAACCACTCACGCTGCCAATCGTGCCGTCAAGCACGGCATTAAGTCCTGGTTCATCTACCTGTAAGACCACTGTGGCTTTAGGGAACCGGCGTTGGAGATCTTCGATATGCACCCTTGCCGCTTCAGCAAGTGCGCCAGCCAATTCACGGCAAGCGCCGACATCGCGCAAGATGCGTTCGCCTCCTGCAAGCTCAACACTTGCGGCCATCGTCCAGGGGCCCACGATTTGCGTCTTTATTGGGCCTTCATAGTCTTGGCCAAATTCTTCAATCGCATCAAGATCTTCGCCGATCCACGAAATCGATCGTTTCATCACTCGACTAGTGCCATCGGTTAGGCGCCAGCCATCCGCGCTTGTCTCTAAGCCAAAGTCAGCGCCTACTGCGTGCAGGAGCCCGCCAGTTCGCCCAATGAGATCACCACCTGGGCCTCTGTTGGGAAGTTCAGCAACATGCAGGAAGTCTGGAACTCCACTCACAATCAGGCGAGCTGCATTGCGCGCATGGTCACCGGGTAAGGAACCTACTCCGGTGGCAGCCCCTAGTTCCCAGGGGAAACTCACGCGCGAACAACCCTGCGCGTTCGTTCGACAGTGGCTGATCCAATAACTCGTGTGCCGTCAAAAAGCACGATTCCCTGACCCGTGGCTAAGCCTCGAATATTTTCTTGGAGATCAACGACGAGTTCTTCCCCAACCATCTGCGCAGTTGCCGGCACCGGCTCACCGTGAGCTCGAACCTGCGCGTGGCATTGCACGGGTTGATCAGTGATGGGCGCATTGGTCCACGTCGGGCGAACGCCGATGATTTGATCAACATCTAGAAGAGCAGGTGAGCCGACGAAAACTTTGCGAGCTTTTATGTCGACATCCACCACGTAGCGAGGCTTGCCATCAGTAGCGGGAACTCGGAGATCGAGTCCGCGTCGCTGACCGATGGTGTAACCAAAGGCACCCTCATGCTCGGCGATGACTTTGCCCGTCTCGACATCGATGATTTCACCTGGCTGGTCACCCAACTTGCGCCGCAAGAATGCTGCAGTGTCGCCATCGGGGATGAAGCAAATGTCATGGCTGTCTGGCTTCTTTGCCGTCAGTAGACCTCTGGCCTCGGCCTCAATGCGAATCTGTCCTTTGGTGTCGGCTCCAAGCGGGAACAACGCATGATCCAGCTGCCAAGGCTCAAGCATTCCTAATACGTATGACTGATCTTTCTCGGGATCAATAGCACGATGGAGTTCCTTGCCTTGCGGACCTTCAAAGATTTGTGCGTAATGCCCCGTGGCAACGGCGTCAAAGCCCAGATCAAGCGCGCGATCAAGTAAGGCCAGAAACTTAATTTTCTCGTTACAACGCAAACATGGGTTTGGCGTATTACCGGCGCTGTATTCCTCTAGGAAGTTATTCATCACTTCTTCTTGGAATTGCTCCGAGAGGTCCCAAACATAAAAAGGAATATCAAGCTTGTCTGCTACTCGGCGAGCATCTCGCGCATCATCGAGTGTGCAGCATCCACGTGATCCCGGAACACTTGAAGTCTTTGAAAGCGCAAGGTGCACACCGGTAACTTCATAACCCGCATCAACCATGCGAGCCGCCATAACCGACGAGTCAACACCGCCTGACATTGCTGCGAGAACTTTCATGCGCGACTCCGTACTGATCCTGCACGACTGGCACGTTCAACTACGCCCGGAAGTACCTCGATTAATCGATCGACATCCGCGCTTGTGCTATCTCGACCCAAACTAAAACGAAGCGAACCTCTCGATGCTTTCGGTTCCGCGCCCATCGCTAAAAGTACGTGACTTGGCTCGGGTATCCCCGCCGTGCACGCAGACCCAGTCGAGCAATCGATTCCGGCTGCGTCTAGTAGCAACAACAAAGCGTCACCTTCACAGTTGGCGAAAGTGAAATGCGCATTGGCGGGCAGTCGCGAACTTCCGCCTAATTCTGGCTCACCATTGAGTTGCGCTGCTGGCACTTCCGCAAGAACTCTTCCAATGAGGTCATTACGTAAGGCTTGAACTCGCTGCGCGAAATCACGCTGATTCTTGACCGCTGACTGCACTGCCACTGCGAAGCCGGCAATTCCAGCGGCATCAAGCGTGCCGGAACGAATCTCACGCTCATGTCCGCCACCATGCAAGATTGGCGTCGGCTTGGTATCGGGATCAAGGATGAGCGAGCCAACTCCGAACGGGCCGCCAATTTTATGCGCGGTAACCGTTACTGCAGTTGCGCCCAACTCGCCCAGATTCATCGGAAGTTGGCCTAAAACTTGTACGGCATCGGTGTGGAAGGCGACTCCATAGGATCGACAAAGCGCCGCCAGTTCAAACACTGGCTGCACCGTTCCCACTTCATTATTGGCCCACATGATGGTGACCAATGCAATATCTCCGGTTGCCAGACTTGCATTGACTTCTTCGAGGTCTACTCGTCCAACGGAATCGACACCGACCCACAACACCTTGGCCTGCTCATGTTCGCCAAGCCATTTCACTGGGTCAAGTACGGCGTGATGTTCGATCGCAGATGCAATCACTCCTGATTTACCGCGCGTTTCACCAGCCCAGAACAAACCCTTGACAGCAAGATTGTCTGCCTCCGTGCCACCACTGGTGAAGATGACCGCGCTTGGTCGGGTCACCAGATCTGCAGCAATACTTTCGCGAGCTTCCTCGACAATCCGGCGCGTGCGGCGCCCTGAATCATGAAGCGAGGATGGGTTGCCTACGAGTTGGCTCACTTCTAGCCAGCGCTCTTGTACCTCTGGAAGCATGCGCGTGGTTGCAGCATGATCCAGATAGCTGCGGTAGGTCACAAAGCACGATGTTACTGCTCCTTGTGTCTTCCCGTGAACGTCGCTCTGCCTTCCCTTGAACGTCGCTGTCCTCCCAAGAAGGTCACTATCTTCCGGTGAACGTCGCTTTGCCCGGACCGTGCTCAATGAACGAAGCCATGCCCGAACGGGCGTCCTCGGTGGCGAAAAGACCAAGGAAGGCTTGGCGCTCTATTTCAAGACCAGTGGTGATGTCGACCTCAACCCCACGATTCATCGCTCTTTTGGCGGATTGCAACGCGATACGAGGCCCACGCGCAAGCTGCTCAGCCCACGCAAAAGCTCGGTCAAAGACTTCTGCTGCCGGTACAACAACGTCCACCAGTCCCATCTCCAGGCACTCTTGGGCGTCTACAAAACGTCCAGAGAAAATCAGATCCTTGGCCTTGGCCATCCCAATAAGCCGGGGAAGCCGCTGGGTACCGCCCGCGCCAGGGATGATGCCAAGCAGAACTTCTGGTTGACCCAATTTGGCGTTGTCTGCGGCCACCCGAAAATCGCAAGCAAGTGCGAGTTCACAGCCGCCGCCCAGTGCGAATCCAGTGATCGCCGCGATTGTTGGCTGGGCAATATTGGCTACTGCACTAAAAATTTCTTGTAGCCGAAGGGAAACCTCAATCATGTCTTGATAAGGCAGATCAGCCATTTCTTTCACGTCAGCGCCAGCCGCAAAAACTCGTTCCCCGCCGTAAATCACGACTGCATTAATGTCGGTTCGACTCGAAATCTGGACCGCAAGTTCGCCTATTTCCCGCTGCATCAAGGTGTTCAAGGCATTCATGGGAGGACGTTGCAAAGTAATAATTGCTACTGCGTCACGAACTTCAAGATTAACAAATTCAGGCATGGCATCTCCATTGGGCATTTGGTAGTTCGAGGAGCCTATCGGCGCTGGAGATCTGTGCATTGCCTGTTAGCGTGGTTGGGTGCCCTTGACTCATGCCAATCGGTGGGATCCCCTCGGTGTCCGCCCCGATGGGTCAGGTGGGGCCTTTGTGGCTCTGTGGGCTCAAGGCGCCAGCCGGGCTTTTCTGTGTCTATTTGATGAGGCCGGAACTGAGTGCCAAATTGAACTCGTTGAACGTGTCTTTAACGTATTTAACGCCCACATCCCTGATTTTCCGGTTGGTACCCACTATGGCTTTCGGGTCCACGGTGAATGGAATCCAGCAGTCGGGCACCGATGGAATCCCAATAAGTTGCTCATCGATCCCTATGCGAAAGCCATCGATGGCGCATTGAGTCTTAACCCGGCAGTCAACGGTCACGTCGGCCGAGATGATCTCGCCTTCAGCATCGAAGACTCAGCGCCTTATGTGCCTAAATCAGTTCTTGTCGACACTTCCTTTGACTGGGGAAATGATCAGCATCCCGACACCCCCTGGGGTGACACCGTTATTTATGAAGCTCACGTCAAAGGGCTCACTAAAACCCATCCGAGCGTCCCTGAACACCAACAGGGCACGTATGCCGGAATAGCCCATCCCGCGATTGTTGAACATCTACAGGCTTGCGGTGTCACGGCAATCGAACTCTTACCCACCCACCACTTTGTTGACGAACTTCACTTATTGGAACTCGGACTGACGAACTACTGGGGTTACAACTCGATTGGTTTCTTCGCACCACACGCCGGCTATTCATCTTCTGGCACGCGCGGTCAGCAAGTTATTGAGTTCAAGCAGATGGTTAAGGATCTACACACGTCTGGCATCGAAGTCATCATCGATGTTGTCTACAACCACACAGCCGAAGGTAATGAATTTGGACCCACGTTAAGTTTTCGTGGCCTCGATAACGATGACTACTACCACCTCAACAATGGTGGGCGGTCTTACGCGGATTACACCGGCACAGGAAACACTCTAAATTTATCAAATCCCCATGTCTTGCAACTTGTTATGGACTCGTTGCGTTATTGGGTCACCGAGATGCATGTGGACGGGTTTCGCTTCGATCTTGCTTCTGCACTTGCTCGTTCTATGCACGATGTCGACATGCTCGGCACGTTCATGTCAACTCTGCAGCAGGATCCCATTCTTCGTCGAGTAAAACTCATCGCCGAACCTTGGGATATTGGCCCTGGCGGATATCAAGTAGGCGAATTCCCACCACTTTGGACAGAGTGGAACGACAAATACAGAGACTGTCTTCGCGACTGGTGGCGAGGCTCAAAAGGCATCGAAGAAGTCGGCTGGCGACTCACAGGATCGGCTGATTTATATGGCGCCGAAGGTCGACGTCCATTCGCTTCAATCAATTTTCTTACAGCTCACGACGGATTCACGATGCGAGATCTCGTGACCTATGAACGTAAACACAACCTAGCTAACGGCGAAGACGATCGAGATGGAACAGATAACAATCGATCCAGAAATTACGGAATCGAGGGCGAAACAGACGACCCAGAAATTAATGCGATTCGAGTACGCCAACTACGGAACATGTTCGCAACTCTTGCTTTTTCAACGGGCGTACCAATGATTACCGCAGGAGATGAATTCGGCCGAACCCAGTACGGAAACAACAATGCCTACTGCCAGGACAACGAAATATCTTGGGTCAATTGGGATCTCACCCAAGAGCAATGGGATCTCTTGAGTTTTAATCAGCGAGCAATGCAACTGCGCCACAAGTATCGCGCTTTCCGTCAGCGCTACCACTTTGATGGCAAACCACTGCGCGAAGGCGGGCCCAAGGATCTGGCATGGATCGCACCCGATGGCAATGACATGTCCCATGACGCGTGGAATGACAACAGTCGAAGAACTTTAGGAATGTTCATCACCGGTGATTTGCCTGAAGCGCCACACGACCCAGGCTTGCGTGATGCAGCATTTTTGCTCATCATGCACGCAGGTGAATCCCTGCAGGACTTTGTTCTACCCGGCGCTCCATATGCTGCAACCTACCTAGTGGAACTCGACAGTTCGCGGGGTCTTGAACTTGCAAAGCACCAAGAAATGCAAGCAGGGACCACCTTGACGATGGCCCCCTATAGCTTGCTGCTACTGCGAGTGACTAGAGACTTTTAAGTAGCAATGTCTGATTAGTTGTTGAACTGCACTGGCTTTTCGCCAGCGTGTAATTCTGCGGCAACAACGGGGAGGGTTTGAAGTCCCATCTCCAAAGGCGACGCCAATCCCCGGTGATTCGGCAGAATTCGAACGGTGTAACCAAAAGGACCGTTCTGATTGAGGTTCAACTTCAAGGTGAACAACCATCGACTGCCTTCATAGCCTTCGACTACAGACATCACGGGAGTCTGCGCGTGCACAATGCGGTCATGTGAATCAACTCGTCCGTGAACGACCTGCACCAGCACATCTTCTGGCCGAAGATCGCCGAGCATCACAAATGCCCGCACTTCAACTTCCGTTCCAAGATTGACCGTGTCTCCCACGCCTTGAATTTCGACATGTTCAACATGCGCCGTTCCCCAAGAACTTCGAACATGTGACTTCCATGCAGCAAGTTCCCGTGCCAATGCGTAATTGTCTACGCTCACATCGCGGCCCGCATTTGCTGCTGGTAAGTACAAGGTGTCCACGTAATCTCGCACCATGCGACTAGCAAGCACTTTTGGCCCGAGCGTGCGCAGCGTGTGGCGAACCATCCCAATCCAACGCCCTGGGACACCTTGCTCGTTGTTCTCATAAAACGTTGGAGCAACTGATCTTTCGATGAGGTCATACAGAGCCGAGGCTTCTAGCTCATCGCGGTGATCTGCATTCTCGACGCCATCTGCCGTTGGGATAGCCCAACCGTTTTGACCGTCGAACCATTCATCCCACCAGCCATCAAGAATCGACAAGTTGAGAGCGCCGTTGAGTGCAGCCTTCATGCCAGATGTACCACTTGCTTCGAGCGGACGAATGGGGTTGTTCAACCAAACATCGCAGCCCGGATAGAGCAAGGTTGCCATCGCCATGTCGTAATTGGGCAAGAAGACAATGCGGTGGCGCACATCTTCTTCATCAGCGAATCGCACGAGTTCTTGAATGAGTTTCTTTCCGCCATCGTCAGCGGGGTGTGACTTACCAGCCACGATCAACTGCACAGGCCGCTTCTCATCGAGAAGCAATGCGCGAAGTCGGTTCTTATCGCGCAACATTAGAGTCAGTCGCTTATAGGAAGGCACCCGCCGAGCAAAACCAATCGTGAGGATGTCTGGATCCAGAACCCCGTCGATCCACTGGAGCTCTGCATCACTTGAACCCCGCAGGAGCCACGATTCGCGTAGTCGTTTGCGCGCGTCTTGAATAAGCACCTCGCGAAGTCCACGCTTGACCGACCAGATCCGCTCATCTGATGCCTCTGAAATCGACTCCCAGCCTTGCTGCTCATTAAGCATGCCGGCGCTGTCTGCATTAAGAGCAAGGTTTCGTATTTCCCGAGATACCCAGGTTGGTGCATGAACGCCATTTGTTATCGAGGTGATTGGCACGTCTTCTGGATCAAAACTTGGCCACAGCCCGGCAAACATTCCACGCGACACCTGACCGTGCAACAGACTCACACCATTTGCGCGCCCTGCAATTCGCAAACCCATCACTGCCATGTTGAAAACGCTTGGATCGCCGCCTTCGTAATCTTCGGTTCCGAGAGCAAGGATGCGATCAATAGGAACACCTGCGGCGGCATTGTCGCCGCCGAACGTCTTAGCAACAAGATCCCGAGGGAACCGGTCAATGCCTGCCGGAACGGGCGTATGGGTGGTGAAGACCGTGCCAGCACGTACAACTTCGAAGGCCTCGTCGTAGGACAAGCCCGAATCTGACTGCACAAATTCTCGAATACGTTCAAGCCCTAAAAAGCCAGCGTGACCTTCATTGGTGTGAAAAACCTCTGGCTCAGGAGCACCTGTGATTCGGCAGTACGCGCGAAGGGCTCGCACTCCACCGATACCAAGCAACATCTCTTGATAGAGACGGTGCTCTCCGCCGCCACCATACAAACGATCCGTAACATCCCGCTCCGCTGGAGCATTTTCTTCGACATCTGAATCCAACATCAGCAGCGGAACGCTACCGACTTGGGCAATCCAGACATGCGCATGAATTGCTCGTCCGTCATTAAGACCAACCGTGATTCTTGCTGGTGTGCCATCTGCTTCTCGAAGAAGAGTGACCGGACTTCCATCTGGATCACAGACGGGATAACGCTCCAACTGCCAGCCGTCACGTGATAAGGATTGACTGAAATAACCAGCACGATAAAACAGCCCAAGCGCGATGATTGGAACCCCAAGATCACTTGCAGTTTTCAAATGATCACCAGCAAGAATGCCAAGTCCCCCTGAATACTGCGGAAGCGCGGCTGTCACACCGAACTCTGGCGAGAAATAGGCAATGCCATGAGCGGACTTATCACCAAGTGACTGGTACCAGCGATCGCTTGCCAAATAGCCACGCAAGGCCTGCACTCGCTGGTCAACCCAACCAACAAATCCATCATCTGCTGCAAGTTCAGCGAGTCTCTCAGCCGACACTTCGCCAAGCAGACGCACGGGGTCCTCGTCTACCTGCAACCACAACTGCTGATCGATGGCAGCGAAGAGGTCTCTGGTCTCTGGATCCCAGGACCAGCGCAGGTTCAAGCTGAGTTCCTCAAGGGCAACTAAGCGCTGTGGCAGGACGGTGCGGACAGTAAAACGGCGGATGGCTCTCACAAGGAAAACATAGCCGACGTGACAACGCTTACATCACCACGAGTGTCACACCCATGTGAATTTCAGGCAACATTTATGTATCAAAGGGACAAATCAGGCGTGATTCACGCTGCAAACTGCCTGAATCCCTCGCGGGCCGGTACGGTTTTACTCATGCCCAACCTTGGTGGTCAGCCAACGCCTGACACCGGCCTTTTGGCCCCCGCTTGGCTGCCAGCAAACACGACCGTCCCCGCTGAATTAGGCGGACGCTTCTCGATCTTGGATGTCTCCCCCAGCATCCTTGGTGGGCGCAGGTCTGCTGCCGGAGCCGCTGGCGAAGCCATCCCAGTGCAAGTAACTGCTTTTCGCGAGGGACACGATGCACTCGGTGTAGAGGTCGTGCTGCATTCGCCTAACGGCTCAGAATATTCCCGAGTGCGCATGCAACCGCGAAATGATGGCCTAGACACCTGGGCTGCACACATCCGACCCGATGCGATGGGCCTGTGGACTTTTGATATCGAAGCTTGGGGTGACCCTTGGAGTAGCTGGACTCAACGCGCTGGAATCAAAATCCCGTCGAACATCGATGTTGATCTGGAATGCGAAGAAGGCGCGCGCGTTCTAGAGCGCGCACTCCCACAACTTTCTGGTCAAGAACAAGCCCTTTTTGCAACGACGATTACACAACTGCGATCCCAGCTACCTCCGCTGGTACGACTCGCGGCTGCCCTAGCCCCAGAAATTGCCTCAATCATGTTTCAGAACCCTGTTCGCGAATGGGTCACAGTCAGCGGGTCTTGGCCACTTAACGTGCAACGCCGACGCGCACTTGTCGGTGCTTGGTACGAAATGTTTCCACGCAGCGAAGGCGCGGATCTTAAACTTAAGAAATCTGGCACTTTTGCTACCGCGATGGATCGACTTCCTGCAATAGCTGACATGGGTTTCGACGTGGTGTACGTGCCACCTATTCACCCTGTCGGTGAGATCAATCGCAAGGGCCCGAACAATACGTTGACTCCTACTCCCGGTGATCCTGGATCGCCCTGGGCCATTGGATCCAAGCTCGGTGGCCATGACGCAGTGCATCCCGATCTTGGAACCCTGAAGGATTTCGATGCCTTTGTTGCTCGTATTCATGAACTGGGCATGGAACTCGCAATTGACCTTGCATTGCAAACTGCACCAGATCACCCTTGGGTAACTTCACACCCTGAGTGGTTCACTACTCGCGCAGATAATTCAATTGCATATGCAGAAAACCCACCAAAGAAGTACCAAGACATTTACCCACTCAATTTCGATAACGACCCTGAAGGCCTCTACCTAGAAGTTGAACGCATCACTCGCTTCTGGGCGAATCGAGGTGTACGAATCTTTCGAGTCGATAATCCGCACACCAAACCGGTGTGGGTATGGGAACGACTCATCGCAGCGATTAACGCAACAGACCCTGACGTACTCTTTCTCGCCGAAGCTTTTACTCGCCGACCGCTGATGCAGGCACTCGCCGCAGTTGGTTTCCAACAGAGTTACACCTACTTCACGTGGCGCAACGAGCGAGCGGAAATTGAGGAGTACCTCAAGGAGCTTGCCGGTCCTTCGGCACTGGCAATGCGTCCAAATCTTTTCACGAACACGCCAGATATTCTGAGCGAATACCTTCAAACTGGTGGGCCGAAAGCCTTTGCTATCCGAGCGATTCTCGCAGCCACCCTGTCACCCACTTACGGAATCTACAGCGGCTTTGAGCTCTACGAACATGTTGCACTAAAGCCAGGCAGCGAGGAGTACCTCGACACGGAGAAGTTCGAATACCGCCCGCGTAATTGGGCAAAAGCCGAGGCTTTAGGTATCACTATGGCTCCGCTACTGACAGCCATCAACACCATTCGTCGAGAACATCCTGCCTTGCAAGACTTACGGTCATTGCGTTTCCACACGAGTGACAATCCAAACATCATTGCCTTCTCAAAAGTCGATCAAGGCGATTGCATTCTGGTCGTTGTTAATCTCGATTCCTACACCGAGCAGCAAGGCACGATTTGGTGGGACATGCCCGCTCTGGGCATGAATTGGGATGAAAATTTTACCGCGGACGACCTCTTAAACGAAGAATCTTGGCTGTGGAACCAGCATGTCTTCATTCGCTTAGCGCCCTGGGAGAAAGTGGCCCACATCGTTCATGTCGAGCAGGAGGCTCGCGGTGGCAAGTAACGCGACTACTCGAGTTCCTGCTTCAACCGCTGATCTTGATCGCATAGTCGATGGCACACACCATGATCCCCACACCATTCTTGGACCGCATGCCAACACGGATTCGGTAACCATTCGAGTTCTTCGACCTCTAGCTGATGCTGTCGAAATACTCACTCCCACCAGTCGAATTCCCATGACACATGAGCACCGTGGAGTTTGGTTTGCAATTGTTCCCGATCCATTGGTTCCCGCGTATCAAGTTGAAACCACCTACAACGCTGAGTCAGTAGTAACCGATGATTCTTATCGCTTCCTGCCCACACTTGGGGAAATAGACCTGCATCTGATTGGCGAAGGACGGCACGAAGAATTATGGACTGTTCTCGGAGCCCATGTGCATACTTACGAATCGCCTTTCGGAAATGTTCGTGGCACATCCTTTGCAGTTTGGGCCCCCAGCGCACAAGGCGTACGTGTCAGTGGTGACTTCAACTTCTGGGACGGCTCAACACATCCAATGCGTTCACTTGGTTCCACGGGAGTATGGGAATTATTCATTCCCGCAGTTGACAATGGATCTACCTACAAATACCAAGTGCACGGTCACGATGGTGTTTGGCGCGACAAGGCTGATCCAATGGCATATGCAACCGAGGTGCCTCCGGCTAGCGGCTCGAAAGTCTTTACTTCGCAACACATTTGGCAGGATCAAGGATGGCTCGATAAACGTGCTGCCTCTGATCCACACCGCAGCCCTATCAGCATCTATGAAGTCCACCTCGGTTCATGGCGCAAAGGACTGAGTTACCTTGAGCTTGCTTCCGCACTCGTTGAGTATGTGCTTGATTCAGGCTTCACTCATGTTGAGTTCATGCCTTTGGCGGAACACCCGTATTCACCATCGTGGGGCTACCACGTCACTTCCTACTTCGCCCCTTCATCACGCTTCGGTTCACCAGACGATCTTCGTTTTCTCATCGATGCCCTTCACACCGCCAATATCGGTGTCATCGTTGACTGGGTTCCTGCGCATTTCGCAACCGACCCATGGGCCTTGGCGAAGTTTGACGGCACGGCGTTGTACGAGCATCCAGACCCACGCCGCGGTGAACACCCCGACTGGGGTTCATTTATTTTCAACTACGGGCGCACTGAAGTTCGCAACTTCCTGGTAGCCAATGCGGTGTATTGGCTCGAGGAATATCACGTTGATGGTCTTCGCGTCGATGGCGTTGCTTCCATGCTGTATTTGGATTACTCCCGAAAGGATGGCGAGTGGTATCCGAATCAATTCGGGGGCCGCGAGAATCTTGATGCTGTGCAGTTCTTGCAGGAGATGAATGCCACTGTTTACAAACGTGTACCTGGTGTGATGACGATTGCTGAAGAATCAACTGCCTGGCCAGGCGTCACACAGCCAACATTTAATGGTGGCCTTGGTTTTGGCTTTAAGTGGAACATGGGTTGGATGCATGACTCCCTTGACTACGTCAAGCACGATCCCATTCATCGTCAACACCATCACAACGAGATGACCTTTTCGATGGTCTATGCCTACAGCGAGCGTTTTATCTTGCCCATTTCGCATGATGAAGTGGTGCATGGCAAGGGCTCGTTGATCGGAAAAATGCCTGGTGATAGATGGCAACAGTTAGCTAATCTGCGCGCCTACTTAGGTTTCATGTGGGCCCACCCGGGAAAGAATCTTCTCTTTATGGGTTCTGAATTTGCTCAGTCACAAGAATGGAACAGCGAAAAGAGTCTGGAGTGGTGGCTGCTTGAGTACCCCGAGCACTCAGGCACCCTCGCTGCCGTGCGCGATCTCAATCAGATGTATCAATCAACACCTGCCCTGTGGCAACTCGATGATGAACCGCGTGGATTCGATTGGATAAATGCCAACGATGCTGAAGCGAATATCTTCGCCTGGCTGCGCTGGGATGAGGCAGGTAATTGCGTTGCTGTCATCATCAACATGTCACCGAACCCACATCTGAATTTTCGAATCTCGCTGCCATTCATCGGTGAATGGGTTGAAATCCTGAACACTGACTCTTTGATCTACGGTGGGTCTGGGATGGGCAATCAAGGTGCCGTGCAGGCACTACCACTTGCTTGGAGCGGTCGACCAGCATCTGCCGAAATCGTCGTGCCCCCACTGAGCGCCATCTATCTTTCCTTTGACCGCACCCGCAGGTAGCCCCCAGCTAACCCGAAGTGCACAAGTGGCCTAGAAAAGAGCACTCGATAAGGCAGCCCGTGCTGGAATAACTGCAGGGTCGTCTCCTGCAATCATGAACAACTCAAGGAGTCGAGTTCGCACCCGCGAACGATTGTCACCTGTTGTGATGCGAACCGCTGCGACGAGGCGACTAAAAGCTGCCGGCCAATTACCGTTGAGGGCATCCGCGTCGGCGAGATCAAGTTGGGCATCAATTTCGTCAGCCTGGGCATCGAAGTTGAGCACTGCATTCTCAGTGCGCCCATATAGGCCAACCATGGCCAGACCAGCTTGCGCATCGCTGTCATTGGGAGTTGCTTCTAAAACAGTGCGATAAGCATCTGCTGCGGTCTGCCAGTTACCTGCTTCGATTGCATCGTAGGCGGCAGTAAAACGAGGATCGACTGGTTCTTCTTCTTCAACTATTTCAGGGACTTCGGCTACCGCGCCGACGGTTCCAGTCACCCCTTGCTGCGCAGCAACTTTGAGAACTTCCTCAAGTACTTGACGAATTTGCGCTTCGGGCGCTGCACCTTGGAAAACTTGAGCCGGCTGTCCTTTGATCACCGCGAAGACTGAAGGGATCGATTGCACCTGGAATGCTTGAGCAATACGAGGTTGCGCATCAACGTCAACTTTGGCCAAAATCCAACGCCCGCCCGCTTCAGCCGCGAGTTTTTCCAAAATAGGCGATAACTGTTTGCAGGGTCCGCACCAAGTCGCCCAGAGATCTAGAATCACCGGCACAGTCTCAGACTGCTCAAGAACGGCTACCGGGAAAGTCTCATCCGTAACATCAATGATGATGCCCTCAGGCACGTTAGCCATCGCTAGTGAAGTCTGCTCCTGCTGCTTTCTGGCAGCAGCTAAGGCCGCTAGGTCAATCGCTCCGCCGCCTGCAAATGGTGTAGTCACTTGACCATTCTTGCGTATCCGATCGCCTTCGCGACCAGCTGTGCTGCTGAACCGAAGGAGTTGATCGGCCGTCCCAAGGTAAAAAGCCCATTGGGGTTCAAATATGCGCCTTGCCCAGCGGACTATCTGGGCGCACCTGCAGGATTTCATCGTTTTCACCAGGCTCGCACCAAGATGAGAACTACTCAAAACGGACAGGCTCACATCGAGTAGGCCCCTGCACACCTTCTCTCGAGAAAAAGAGGACAATAGAAGCCGTGCACATTTCAGCGAAGGCCGATTACGGCATGCGAGCGCTTCTTGAGCTCACTGCCAGTTATCTTGAAAACCCCAAGCAACTGGTCAAGGGTGACGCAATCAGCAAGGCTCAGGGCGTTCCTGTGAAATTTCTCGAAGGAATTCTGCGCCAATTGCGGCAATCAGGCATCGTGGCCAGCCAACGTGGCGCTGAGGGCGGCTACCGCCTTGACCGCTCCCCTAGCGAGGTTTCCATCGCTGATGTGGTGCGTGCCCTTGATGGTCCACTTGCTGCCGTGCGCGGCCAGCGCCCAGAAGATGTTGAATATTCCGGTCCTTCAGAACACCTCAAAGAAGTCTGGATTGCTGTTCGTGCTGCGATGCGCGATGTCCTAGAACACATCACTTTGGCTGATGTAGCTGCTAATAATTTGCCTGCTCCGATTAGCGCCCTCCTAGATGAGCCAGGTGCATGGCAGCGTCGCGTCGGATAGGGCAGGATTACCCCTATGGACCCTATTTTTAAGCGTGTAGATCACATTGGCATTGCAGTTCCGGACCTCGACGTAGCGATGAAGTTCTATGAAGAGACTTTTGGAATGAAGGTCATCCACGAAGAAGTGAACGAAGAACAAGGCGTTCGTGAATGCATGGTGGCTGTCGATGGCGGTGGAGCCCAGCTTCAGTTGCTCGCACCGACCGGCCCTGAATCCACGATCGCTAAGTTCATTGATCGCAATGGCCCAGGAATTCAGCAGATGGCCTACACCGTGGACGATGTTGAAGTGGCTTCTGATGCACTGCGTGCCCGCGGCATTCGGATGCTCTACGACGCACCTCGTCGCGGAACTGGCGGCTCACGTATCAACTTCGCTCACCCAAAGGACTGCGGTGGCGTGCTTGTTGAACTTGTTGAGCCACCAAAGAATGCCGCTCACTAACACTGTTGAATATGCCCAACGATTTTTCGGCGTTCTTTCACCAACATCAAAGTGAAATTGTCGCCGTTGTTGTAGGCATGCTCGCCGCACTCGCTCTTCTAGCCCTAGTCCGCAAAGCCATCAAGTTGTTCGTCGTGCTGGTCATTTGTGCCGCACTCATAGCAGCTTGGTGGCTTTCGCGTTCGCAAGATGTCTGGTCACAACTTCAGGATTTGCTCCGCATCGCGCAATAGCCAAACATCTCGTACGATGAGGCGTGGCAACTTCCCCTGCGACGGTTATGTCGGCGCGCTCTGGTCCAAGAACGCCTTGGCACCTTGACCGCGGTCGCACATCCGGAGAAATGGGCTATCTCCCCGGTCTTGATGGCATTCGCGCCATCGCCGTATTGGGGGTACTGCTCTATCACGCAGACTTAGGGTTCTTGCCTGGCGGATTTCTTGGCGTTGACGTCTTTTTCGTTCTCAGTGGATTCTTAATTACCACCTTGCTGCTTGAACAGTTTCAACGCACCGGAACCATCAACTTCAAGACCTTCTATCTAGGTCGCGTACGGCGACTATTCCCTGCGCTGATCGCGTTGCTCATCGTTGTCGCTATTGCATGTTCCTTCTTTTATCAAGATGCAGCTAGGAAAACCGCAAGCGACATCTTGGCCTCCACGTTCTACGTTAATAACTGGTGGTACATCGTTGCCGACCAGTCTTATTTTGATTTCATTGCAAGGCCACCGCTGCTGAAACACTTGTGGTCCCTCGCAATTGAGGAACAGTTCTACTTTGTTTGGCCTGTCGTTGCCTATTTCCTGATGCGCACATGGCACAGGCGCGGAGTGCTCATTGCTTCCACAGCCTTGGCTATCGCATCAACTGCTTGGATGCTTTATCTATCAACCCAACATGGCTACCCAGAACTTTCGGATCCAAGTCGGGTGTACTTCGGTACGGATTCACACGCAATGGGACTGCTCGTTGGTGCAGCTCTCGCCAGCGTCTGGCGACCTGGCCGGGTCAAAGCCGCGATGAACCGAACAGGTAAAGATCTCATTACTGCCAGCGGTGTTCTCGCACTCTTGGGCCTTCTCGCGTTCTACTTATATGTTGGTGAATTCACTCCTTGGTTGTATCGCGGTGGCTTCTTACTCGTTGCGTTGGTGGCTGCAGGTCTTATCATTGCCGCCACTCACCCAGGCACACTCTTCGGCAAGGTGCTGGGTACCCAACCTTGGCGATATATCGGGCAACGCTCCTACGGGCTCTATCTCTGGCATTGGCCAATATTTGCCGTCACCCGTCCAGAAGTTGATACATCCTTGGAGGGGCTCCCTCTTCTTGTCCTGCGCCTGGCGCTCACTTTCGCAATCGCCGAACTCAGTTATCGATATCTAGAAATGCCAATTCGGCGTGGTGCAATTGGTCGACTTAAGAAGCAATTGACTCACTCTGATCATGTCGGCACGACGACGAGCCCAACGCTTTGGATAAAATCCATCGCACTGGGAACTCTCGCGGTGATCGCTTTTTCCTGGGTTTCCATTTCATTAATATCAGCCGCGCAGAACAGCAAGCCGGCCGCAGATGTCGTTGCTGCGATCGGAACCGAGAAGCGTGTGCGCATTGATGGGCTTGTACGTCCTGCTGTCACGAGCATCGGCGACTCGGTCATGCTGGGTGCGCGCTCAACGCTGAAGAAGGTCCTTCCTGGACTCGCTGTGGATGCTGCAGTTTCGCGTTTTCCAGGCGGGTTCCTTGGGCCAATGCGTCGGTATGAAAAAAAGGGAGCACTAAGCCCTGTCGTGGTGATTCATCCAGGTACCAACGGAACTCTGACCGAGTCAATGATGCGCACAATTCTTAATATCGTGGCAACCCATCCACGCGTTGTCGTCGTCAATAACAATATGCCGCGAAGCTGGCGTGATTCGAATAACGATGCGATTTGGAATGTCGTTCCTGAATACCCAAATACTGTGGTTGCCAACTGGCGGGGAGCTTCAAAGGACCACCCAGAATATTTCGTTTCAGATCACGTTCACCTGACTTTGAAGGGTGCGCGTGCCTACGCTGCTCTCATCAAGCAGGCAATAAACACTTCACATTAAAGGTCGCTCCAGCGTTCCATCGGACCATCCCAGTCCAGAGGTAGCGGGACTTTATCAGGAGCCACTCGCGCAACTATTTCGGTGAGGACAACCCGTACAGACTTCTCCCCCACCCAGAGGTGTCCTGCACCAGCGATACCTTTCACTTCTGCTTGTGGGATGCGAGCAAATCGTTGTGTTGCCTCAGAGGGTTGTAGGTAGTCATCGTTTTCAGGGACCAAGGCTGTGAGAGGTAACTCAGAATTTGCCCACCGATCAAGATCTGTCACGTCAGAAAAACGTAGCGGCGGCGACAGCAGAATCGCACCCATGAGTCCTTGCGAAGTCTGCTGTTCTATCGCATGTTTCAAAATAACATCGGTGCCAAAGGACCAACCAAGCACCCAAGGCTTTGGCAGTTCCTGCTCCTGAACAAACGCGAGCGCAGCTGCAAGATCGAGCCCTTCAGCATTGCCCTCATCGAATATTCCTTGGCTCGTTCCTGCAGCACTGGTTGTGCCACGCGTGTTGAATCGAAGAATCGCGAGATCTGCCAATGCCGGCAAACGCCATGCCATCTTGCGCAACACATGGCTGTCCATATAGCCACCGGCAGTTGGTAAAGGATGACAGCACACAATCGTGGCGATCGGTTCACGATCAAGGGGAAGGGCAAGTTCGCCTACAAGATCTAGCTCATCAGCTGTATGCAATGTGATGGGTTCGCGTCGAGCTGGAAGAACAGAGTTTGCAACTATTTCTGGCATAACCATTCCAATCTAATGCCGCGGACCGCGGTGATGGCGCGCTGCCCAGCATGGTTTATGCCAATGGCGACGAGCATCAACGCCGCCTAACCCCTGAGCGGGATAGGCCACGACATGTGGCGTTGCTGGGCGAATCTCATGATCGCAACCTGGGCAGCGATACGTCTTGGTTGCTGCCGATCCAGTTACTGTTTGAACGATCCAATCTTCACCATGGAAGTTTTCAACATCTCGATATGTGAAAAAGGCTGGGCGATCTGCATTGCGTTCAGGCTCGCGACGATGTTTACGGCCCATGACTAAAAGAGTCGCAGACTTGGATCTTGTGTTCCCTTGAGCGCTTCGTAATCCAAAACGACGCAACGGATTCCACGATCTTGTGCAAGAGTGCGTGCCTGCGGCTTAATCTCTTGCGCAGCGAAGATGCCCGTAACAGGCGCAAGCAGTGGGTCTCGATTCAAAAGCTCGAGATACCGGGTCAATTGCTCAACCCCATCAATCTCGCCGCGACGTTTGATTTCAACCGCGACTGATCTGCCTTGATCGTCCTTGCACATCAAATCAACCGGACCAATAGCAGTGGGAAATTCTCGGCGCACTAACGACCAATCCTCTCCAAGAATCCCTACGTGAGTGGCAAGTAAGGCCTGAAGGTGCGCCTCCACCCCATCTTTTTGCAGTCCCGGATCAATCCCTAATTCGTGAGCGGAATCATGGTGCACTTCATGGATAGTGATTCTCAATTGCTCACCCGCTTTGTTCTCAACTAACCACATCGCATGGTCTTCGTCGAGTTCTGCCTCTTTCTCTTTCAATGAGCAGGGCGGACTCATCCAATTCAACGGCTTATAAGAGCCACCATCAGCATGAATCAAAACTGAGCCATCAGCCTTGACCATGATCACCCGAAGAGCCGCAGGGAGGTGAGCTGTTAGTCGGCCGGCATAGTCGACCGTACATTTCGCCACCAGTATTCGCACCCTGTAACCGTACCCGTGTGGGCTGCTGGCCTTGGCAGGGTGCACCATTGTGGGATGCCGGCCTGGAATGCCTTCTCTTTCGCCTTCGGGCCGATCCTCGCGCTGCTTGGCGTAGGGGTAATGGTGTTAATCCTGCGTTGGGCATTCTCGCGCGGGAAGTCAGTTATTGCTGCCTCCCCCAAACCAGGTAATTCTGGGGAGTATGGACTACTCATTCCTGTCTCGACCCCAAGTACGTATATCGAGGGAGAAATTCAGCGCCGCAAACTCGAAGCGGCGGGGTTACGAGCTAACTTAGCCAACACTCTTGATGGTCCACGAGTGATGGTGTGGCCTGCCGATATCAATAAAGCCAAAGAGATTCTTGGGTCTTAGTCTGCATCCTCATCTATGCGAATGATGCGAGCGCCTAGTCGTTGCAGATCTGGAACGAATTCCGCATAGCCGCGATCAATATGCGAAACCCCGTAAATAGTGGTGACACCCTCCGCCACCAAGCCTGCCAATACCAGCCCCGCGCCAGCGCGAATATCTGTGGCTTCAACAGGAGCACCGGAAAGTTGGGAGCGGCCACGAACCAGTGCGTGGTGTCCATCGGTTCGCACGTCCGCACCGAGTCGAGCCAACTCCTGCACAAACCGAAAGCGTGCTTCAAATAGATTTTCGGTGACTAAGGCGGCTCCGATAGCTACCGCATTTAGAGCGATAAACTGCGGCTGCAAATCCGTAGGAAACCCTGGGTATGGCAATGTCACGATGTCTACCGAAAGTGGACGCTGATCCATGGTCACTCGGAAGCCATCATCTACAACTGTAACGGTGGCACCAGCCGTCGCTAACTTTTCTAGTGCGATCTCTAGGTGTTCAACCCTGGCGTTGCGAATCGTGATGTCACCCTGAGTGATGACTGCTGCAACTGCCCACGTACCAGCGACTATTCGATCTGGAACAGTGCGATGGGTAACCGGCTGTAGTGCATCAACACCGACGATGGTCAAAGTTGAGGTACCTGCACCTGAAATATTTGCGCCCATGGCACTGAGCATCGTGCAGATGTCGACGATCTCAGGTTCGCGTGCAACGTTATCGATGATTGTTGTTCCGACTGCGGTAACTGCAGCCATAAGAATGGTTTCAGTGGCTCCGACACTTGGGAAGTCCAAATAAACAGAATCCCCGCGAAGGCGCTGTTGAGATGACGCAATCAAATAACCGTGTTCATTGACCGCACGCGCGCCAAGTTTGATCAGACCCTCGACGTGCATGTCTAGGCCACGCGAACCGATGTTGTCTCCACCAGGTAGCGCAACCTCAGCGGCACCACAACGCGCGAGCAGCGGACCTAAGACACAAATGGAAGCGCGCATCCGACGCACTAAGTCATAGTCGGCCCGATGATCCAGTTCAGCAGGAACAATGATGATCACCATGGAAGTGGCCTGATCGTGGCTCACTTCACAACCCAACCTACGAAGAAGCTCGGCCATTATTTCCACGTCAAGGATGTCAGGAACATCAAGTAGCGTGGTGGTGCCTTCAGCTAGCAATGCTGCCGCCATGAGCTTCAACACCGAATTCTTAGCCCCAGTCACCCGCACCTCGCCCACAAGTCGGCCGCCGCCGACCACTTTGAGGATTTCCACGACTTCATCGTAGGAGTTCAGCGATCGTTTACCCAACCTGTCAGCGAATCTAAGGTTGGGGTTCGTAAAACTCACGCACGCATTGGCGTAAAGTCGGGCTATGGTGAATTTGACTCGGATCTATACCCGAACGGGCGATGACGGCACGACCTCCCTAGGAGACATGAGCCGAACAGGAAAGAATGACCCGCGACTTAAGGCTTACGCCGACGTCGATGAGGCTAACTGTGCAATCGGAGTGGTCCTAGCGATGCAGAGTCTTTCGCCAGAAATCACTGGGTTGCTGATACGTGTGCAAAATGACCTCTTCGATGTCGGTGCTGACCTTTGCACCCCTGTCATCGATAACCCACCTCATGAGCCGCTGCGAGTAACGCAGCCGTACATTGATTATTTGGAACGCTCATGCGATGAATTCAACTCTCAACTTGAGCCGCTGCGTTCATTTGTACTTCCAGGCGGCACTGCGGCTTCGGCGCAATTGCATGTGGCCCGTACCGTGGTGCGTCGTGCTGAACGCACCACGTGGGCAGCCCTTGACACTTATCACGGTGGCATGAATCCAATGACCGCAACGTATCTGAATCGCCTCAGCGATCTGCTCTTTATCTTGTCTCGACTCGCAAACAAAGACGCAGGCGGCGATGTGCTTTGGGTACCCGGAGCCAACCGCGCATAACAACGTAAAATGAGAGGAACCAGATGACTTCGGTTCCTCTCATTTTCGTTTTCGTTTGTGCTTCGCCAGCGACGATGCGTTTTGGCTCCCCTAGTCGAGCTGGCCGAGCGCTCGTAGCCGTGCTCGGCCGCGAGCCGCGATACGCGGATCTTCCGAGGCTGCATCGGTCTTGGCTTCGTCTTCGTCGATCTCGGACTCGAACTGCGCTGACTCTGCCAATATCGTGACGCCAGCCTCGGTCACTGACAGATAGCCCCCTTCAACCGCAATGCGCAGGTCGTCCTCGCCCTCGCGCTCAACCCGGACCATCGCATCATCCACGAGTCGAGCCACCAGCGGGATGTGGTTGGGCAAGATGCCGATTTCGCCCGATGTAGTACGGGTGAAAAGGAAAGTCGCCTTGCCCGACCAGATCTTGCGCTCCACAGCAACAATCGCTACGTCCAACTCAGACATGCCGCACTTCCCTTCGCCTTAGCGCTTGGGTCACAGGGTGACGCCGAAGGTCAAGGCCTTCTTCGCCAGATCATCAAGGCCACCGATGAGGAAGAAAGCCTGCTCTGGAACATGGTCGAACTCGCCCTTGCAGAGCCTGTCGAAGGCCTCGATGGTCTCCTTGACAGGCACCGTTGAGCCAGGCTGACCGGTGAACTGCTCAGCAGCCATCATGTTCTGGCTCAAGAAACGCTCGATGCGTCGCGCCCGGTTGACCAACTGCTTATCCTCCTCGGACAACTCGTCGATTCCAAGAATGGCGATGATGTCCTGCAGATCCTTGTAGCGCTGAAGGATTCGGATGACCTCCTGCGCGACGCGATAGTGCTCCTCGCCGACGATGGCCGGGTCCAGGATGGTCGAGCTGGAAGCCAGCGGATCTACAGCCGGGAAGATGCCCTTGGAGAACACGTTGCGGGACAGTTCCGTGGTTGCGTCCAAGTGCGCGAACGTCGTTGCTGGTGCCGGGTCGGTGTAGTCGTCCGCGGGGACGTAGACGGCTTGCATCGAAGTGATCGACCGGCCGCCAACGGATGTGATGCGCTCCTGCAGCGCGCCCATCTCGTCTGCCAATGTTGGCTGATACCCCACCGCAGAGGGCATACGCCCGAGCAAAGTTGAGACTTCCGAACCCGCCTGGGTGTACCGGAAGATGTTGTCGATGAAGAGCAGAACGTCCTGCTTTTGCACATCACGGAAGTACTCAGCCATGGTCAGCGCCGACAGTGCCACACGCATGCGAGTGCCCGGTGGCTCGTCCATCTGGCCGAAGACTAAAGCGGTGTCCTTGAGCACGTTGGCGTCGGCAAGTTCAACCCAAAGGTCATTGCCCTCTCGGGTGCGCTCCCCCACTCCGGCGAACACTGAAGTGCCACCGAAGTTGCGGGCAATGCGGTTGATCATCTCCTGGATGAGCACGGTCTTGCCCACGCCGGCGCCACCGAACAAAGCGATCTTGCCGCCGCTGACGTAGGGGGTGAGCAGGTCAACAACCTTCAAGCCCGTCTCGAGCATCTCGGTGCGGGGCTCGAGCTCGTGGAATGCCGGAGGATTGCGGTGGATTGGCCAGCGTTCCAACTCGCCGCCATAGTTGGGATCGTCCAAGCACTGTCCCAACACGTTCCAGACGTGACCCTTGACTGCATCGCCGACGGGCACCGTGATCGGACTGCCAGTGTCGGTCACCTCAGCTCCACGCACCAGACCATCAGTGGGCTGCATCGAGATAGTGCGCACCAGACTGTCACCGAGGTGCTGTGCGACCTCGAGAGTGAGCATCTTGGCCATCGGGCCATAGGTGATGTCGACGTGCAAGGCGTTGAACATCCCCGGGAGCGAGCCGCGCGGGAACTCCACGTCTACTACTGGGCCGGTGACGCGGACAACCCGCCCAGCCGTGTCGCTGGTGCTGGGTGAACTGGCGGTCTCTTGGATGGCGGTCATGGTCCTCTTCGCTTTCTCGTTGATCTACTTGGCATCGGCCAGGGCATTGGCCCCACCGACGATTTCGCTGATTTCTTGGGTGATCTGAGCCTGACGCTCACGGTTGGCCATCAAGGTGAGATCCGTGATGAGGTCATCGGCATTGTCCGTGGCCGCCTTCATTGCGCGCCGCCGAGATGCCGACTCCGAGGCCGCTGACTCCAGCAGCGCTGACAGAATTCGTGTGGCAACGTACCGCGGCAGCAGTGAGTCAAACAAGGTCTTGGCATCCGGCTCGAAACTGAACAGCGTGCGAGGGCCGGATTCCTCCTCGGTGTACTCCACTTCCATTGGCGCGATTCTCAGGGCCTGCGCAGTCTGAGACAACATCGAACCGAACTCGGTGAACACAATGTGCAGCTCATCGACACCAAGGATTCCTTCCTCTCCGTCGTCGTCCTGTCCGGCGAGGAAGGCAGCGACCAAAATGTTGGCAACCTCCTGCGCGTCCTCGTAGGTCGGCTTCTCCGAGATTCCGATCCATGATTCGGTGATGACCCAATTGCGGAAGCTGAAGTAGCTAAGAGCCTTGCGCCCGATTACATACAGGACCGGAGCCTTGCCCTCCGTGCGCAGCAAAGCCATGAGTTCCTCTGCACTGCGCAGGACGTTTGCGTTGTAGGCGCCACATAGCCCACGATCCGATGTCACGACCAACACTGCGGCTCGCTTGGCGTTTTCTCGCGGCACCAGCAAGGGGTGATCAAGCGCCCCGCCCGCTGCCAGATTGGACAGCATGTTGGTGATCTCGGCCGAGTAGGGACGAGCCGAGGCGACTCGTGCCTGAGCCTTGGCGATCCGTGAGGTCGCAATAAGCTCCTGGGCTTTGGTGATCTTCTTGATCGAGGTCGCAGAGCGAATGCGTCCGCGTAGTTCTCGAAGCGTGGCTGCCATTATGGCTTCTTCGGGGCGGGCTTAGGCACGTGGACTGACTCCTTCTTTTCGTCGTCCTCGTCCATGGCCTCAACATGGGTGTCTGGAATGACGAGACTTCCATCGGATGTCGCGAAACCCCTCTTGAACTCGCCGACTGCGACTACGAGCAGACCCTCATTTTCCTCGGAGAGCTTCTGAGAGTCCCTGATGTCGGCGAGGATCGCGGCGCGGGACGCCGTCACGTGCTCGATGAACTCCGACTCGAATCGTGCCACATCAGCCACCGGGACCGAGTCAAGATGGCCTCTGGTACCTAGCCAGGTCGCGACAACCTGATCCTGTACGGACATTGGGCTGTACTGAGGTTGCTTGAGTAGCTCAACCAGTCGCGCACCACGCTCAAGCTGGGCCTTGGAGACCTCGTCGAGGTCGGAGGCGAAGGCAGCAAAGGCTTCAAGTTCGCGATACTGCGACAAGTCCAGCCGCAGGGATCCCGCCACGTCCTTCATAGCCTTGATCTGTGCCGCGCCGCCGACTCGGGAGACGGACACACCAACGTTGATGGCCGGGCGAACACCCTGATTGAACAGGTCAGTCTCCAGGAAGCACTGACCATCAGTGATGGAGATGACGTTGGTGGGAATGTATGCGGAGATGTCATTGGCCTTGGTCTCGATGATGGGCAGCCCAGTCATCGAACCTGCACCAAGCTCGTCGGAGAGCTTTGCGCAGCGCTCAAGCAAGCGGGAGTGCAAATAGAACACGTCGCCGGGGTATGCCTCGCGGCCCGGTGGGCGGCGCAAAAGCAGCGAGATCGCTCGGTAAGCCTCAGCGTGCTTGGTCAGATCGTCGAACACGATCAGAACGTGCTTGCCCTCGTACATCCAGTGCTGACCGATGGCCGAGCCGGTGTATGGAGCCAGGTACTTGAAGCCGGCTGGATCGGATGCCGGCGATGCGACGATCGTGGTGTACTCCATCGCGCCACCCTCTTCCAAGGCGCGGCGCACGCTGGCGATGGTGGTGCCTTTTTGGCCCACTGCGACGTACACACACCGCACCTGCTTGGTGGGGTCCCCGGTCTCCCAGTTCTGGCGCTGATTGAGAATCGTGTCGACGCAGACTGCAGTCTTGCCAGTCTTGCGGTCACCAATGATGAGTTGACGCTGGCCACGGCCGATTGGCGTCATTGTGTCGATAGCCTTGATGCCTGTCTGCAGCGGTTCGTGAACCCCTTGGCGCCGAATCACCGATGGTGCCTGGAGCTCCAGCGGGCGCCGATCTTGGGCGATGATCTCGCCGAGACCGTCGATCGGCTCTCCGAGAGGATTGACCACTCGGCCAAGGAACGCGTCGCCTACGGGAACCGCCAGTACTTCTCCGGTTCGCTTGACCGACCCACCCTCCACGATTGAATCGAAGTCGCCCAGGATCACTGCGCCGATGCTGTGCTCATCGAGGTTCAGCGCCATTCCCATGACACCACCGGAGAACTCCAAGAGTTCCTGCGCCATCGCCGATGGCAGGCCTTCGACGTGGGCAATGCCGTCGCCGGCGTCAATGACAGTGCCGACCTCCTCGCGACCCGTGCCGATCTCGAGGCTTGAGACGTAATTCTCGATTGCGCCTTGGATGTCTTGCGCGGAGATTGTCAACTCTGCCATGGTTTTCGTCTTCCTCTTTGTCCGGCTGGGTGGTTAGTCAGCGTGTGGGTGGTTAGTCGGGCAGTTTCGTCGTTGCCGCGGCAAGCCGCGAAGACAGCGTTCCATCGATGACTTCGTCCCCGATGGCTACTGACAATCCGCCAAGCGGCGAAGGGTCAATGTTTAGGTGCACCGAAACTGGGTGACGATAGATACGAGAGAGCACGTCGGTGAGTCGCTCGCGTTGGGCATTGCTGAGTTCAGCTGCCGCGCTGACCTGCGCAAGAATTTCGCCTTGCCGCGATACTGCAAGACTGGTCAGTTCCTGGACCGCATGGTCGGCTCGCTCACCGCGCAGCAGCTCCACAGTCTGGGTCAGGAGTGCAATGGTCGTGGAGTTGGCTCCGCTGCCGCCATCGATGACGGCGCGCAGCAGCGACACCCTGGCTGCGGATGGTTCCTGGTCATCGCTGAGCAGGGAAGTGAGCTGGGGTTCACGTTGCAGAAGTCGGCCGAATCGAAAGATCTGCTCGGCCACTTCGTCAGCGTGGCCCTCGCGCTTGGCTCGCTCCAAAAGACTCAACCTGGCTACGTGTTCAAGGGATCTCACAAAGTCCGCTGTAGAGGACCAGCGCTGGTGTGTTGCCGTGACCACAATGTCAAGGGTTCCGGGATCGATCTTTTCGGCAAACAGCCGTACCAGCATCGCCTGCTTGGAATCGGTCGCGCCACTGGTCTCAGCAAGATGGCGAGCCAAAATCGGCTCACGCAGTAGGACTGTGTCGACCGCGGCCAATTCATCGGCCAGCTGTGTCAGACCCTCGACGGACAGAGCCGTTGCCAACACGTCAAAGCGTGCCTCGACCGCAGCCTGTGCGTCTCGGCTTGCGGGGCGAAGTTCGGACGGGCTCAATTCAGGAGCAACGGCCACTGGTGCCATCGCCTCCAACTCATCTAGGAATCGATCAACCGTGGCCGAACGCTCTTGAGGGTCGGCTACACGCTCCCGGACAATCTCGCTTGCACGACGCAAGGCATCGCTTCCGAGTTGGGAGCGCAACTCGCGGATGCGCTGCGCCCGAAGCTGGATGACCTGCTGGTCGCCATAGCCCTTGAGCCGCTCGGATTCCACTTCAGCCTGGAGCCGCAGCAATTCGGCAACACGCACGGAGTCAACGGACGCCTCGTCAACAATCTGGCGAGCTTCGACGCGGCCAAGCTCCAAGCGTTCGGCGTGAAAACTGTCGGCGTCAGCTAGCCGCTGCGCCGCCTTAGCGCTCTCCAGGATTTGCGTGCGTACAGACTCCTGTTGCGCGCTCATCAACTTGCGCACGGGCGGGGCCGCGTACTTCATGAGGATGAGCACGATGACGCCAAAGCCGATCAACTGCCCAATGAATGTTGACATCTACTTCTACCGCCCGCCACGATCCGCTGACGAACCATCTACGCCGAGGATCCGGTCAGCCAGGGTCACCGAGAGACTATCCACCGAAGCATGCAAGCCCGAGGCCAGGGAGTCTGCCTGGTCCGCAAGAACTTCACTGGCCTGGCGCAGTTTGTCCGCCACCTCTTCATTGGCCTCGGCGCGCTTGTCATCAATGACCTGGCGTCCCTCGGCTCTAGCCTGATCCCGGAGGCCGCCCGCCTCGGATCGCGCTTCTGTCAACTCTTGTCGGTAGTCCCGATCAGTAGCCGCGTCCTGCTCGGCGGCCTGACGGTTGTCCTGACTGGTCTGGGTGAGCTGACGGTCACGCTCGTTCAGCACATGCTGGACCGGTATCACGACAAACTTGGCGATGACGGCAAAGACAATTAGAAAGATCGCCAGGATGAAGAAAAAGGTGCCGTTGGGAATGAGGAAGTTGGTGGTGCCACCTCCCGCCTCAGCCGCCAAAACTGTGACGCCGGACATTACTATGCCCATCGATTCAGGACGCCCCAGGCGTGGCGAACACAAACAAGGCCATGAAGGCCAAGTTGATGAAGTACGCCGCCTCGACCAAGCCGACAGTGATGAAGAACGGGGTGAACAAGCGGCCCTGTGCCTCAGGTTGACGCGCGATGCCTGAGATCAGCGCGTTACCGGCGATACCATCACCGATTCCCGCGCCAATGGCGCCGCCTGCCAGAATAAGTCCGCCGCCGATCAGCGCTCCGGCGACGATTGTTGGGTCTGTCATTGCATTTCCTCCTTGATTGCTTGTCGGTCTTCTGTCAGTTCTTGGCTCGTACTATAGGAGTTGGCCCGCGGCCGCTTTCTCCTAATGGTTCTCCTCTGGGCTTTCTGTGGCTTGGGTGAAGTAAAGAATGGTCAGCAGGGCGAAGATGAAGGCCTGGATCAACCCAACGAAAAGGTCGAAAGTCTTCCAGATTGCGTTGGGCATCCACATGATGTACGTAGGCAGCAAGGCGATCAGACCCACCATGATGACACCGGCGAACATATTGCCGAACAGACGCAGGGACAGTGAGATCGGCTTGGCAATCTCCTCCACGAGATTGATCGGCGCGAGGAAGGCCACATGGCCCTTAGCGACCTTGATCGGATAGCCGATGACACCACTCTTCTTAAATCCAGCCGCGTGGTAGCAGACGAACACAAGCAGCGCAAGGGCCAGGACGAAATTGATGTCCGAGGCCGGTGGCGTCAGCAGTTCCGCCGTTTGACCGTCACTGTTGGTGAACTGGAATGGCAACACAGATAGCCAGTTTGCAATGAGGATGAAGACGAACAGACTCACAGCGAAGGGAAGCACGAACGGTGCAAGCGCAAGGCCCATTGACGACTGGATCTGTGAGCGCATCTGAACAGTGATGCCCTCCCAGAACAGTTGCACACCCGAGGGAACACCCGTTGACGTGACCCGTGCACGCAAGATGAAAGCCAGCACGAGCGTGATCGCCGCAGCCACCAGGGTCGCGCGGATTGTGTCGGTGTTCACGGTCATTCCCAGCCATGTCGCTGAGTCGTGATGGCCGACTTCGACCCCGCTCGCCGAGACCATTTCCCTGACCATCGCGCCTACTCCGCGTCCGTAGGACCAGCGCTCGAGGCGCGGTCGGCTGATTCAGAAGCATCCGCTGGCACAGAATCATCCCAGTCACCCTTACGTAGCTTCTTATAGACCGGGAGAACAGTGCTCAGTACCAACACAACCTGGAAGACTGCCAAACCGAAAAGCACCCCGAAGCCGTAGGGGCGGAAGAAGAAAGCGACAACGAGCGCAATTAAAGTGATGACTAGAAGTCGGGTGGCCGAGTTCAGTAGCATCTTGCCCTTGAGCGGGTGATCTTTTGCGGTGATCGCTGAGACTGACAAACCCACTAACAATGCGTTGACCAGGCCAAGAGCCAAGCCAAGACTGAAGAAGACTCCGAAACTGGTCGCTCCGGCCATGAACGCAAGCGCAATCGCTAATCCAGCGAGGACGGCACAGGCCACAGCCAGCCGCAAAGGACGGAAGACCACAGAGGGGAGCACGAACGGCGCTTCTGACAGCGACATTGACATTGCACCTCCCATGATCACGCCGGCCCGAAAATAACTTCCGCACCGGCTGGACGCCGAACGCTATCACATGCAATTGCACCATCGCTCCACCGATAATTGGACCAAAAGCTGAAGCACCTGAAGTAACAGCGGTGGAACCGTACCACCCATTGCGGGCTGGAAATCACTGATGAGCAGTTGTTAGTTTCGCCACGTTTCCGGCGCCTTCAAAGTGCGAAGAAAGGCTCATGATTTGACCACCGGATCCACATGGAGCACTTTGGTTTTTTCGTAGGCCCACATTGCTGCGACTGTCCAAGAAATCGTGCAAGCCACGCTGCTAAAGGCGAAAACTCTGGTATTACAGGTCTTTGTGTCAGCGAATAAAATAATGATGGCGTAGAGCACGACAATTTTCAC
>WLNQ01000060.1 GCA_009699705.1 Actinomycetota bacterium
GAATGGGACCCGTACGAGTCTTGCAAATGGGCATGTTGCTTGAAGCCATCGGCATTTTTGGCTTGGGCTTTGTGCTGTCAACAGAAATCACTGGTTGGGGCATGGCGCCGTGGCTATTCATCTACGGCATGGGTGTGGGCTTTGCAACGGCACAACTCACTGGCGTGATTTTGGCTGAGATCCCTGTTGCTGACTCCGGTCAAGCTAGCGCTGTGCAGTCAACGTCTAGGCAAATCGGAGCAGCAATCGGCACCGCAATGATTGGCACCACGCTGATCCTTGGCCTAGGCAATGTCGCTGTTCAACTCACAGACCGTGGAGTGCCCGAGGCTCAGGCCCAACAGATCAGCGATGCTGTTGCTGGGTCGGCTGGCCAAGCAATTCCTGGTCTTGCGCAATTGCCTAACGGAGCCGTGCTTATTGAAGGCGCCTCTGCAGGTTTCGCTAGCGCAATCACGCTCGTGGCATGGGTCGCAGGCGCCTTTGTGTTGCTCGGCTTTTTGACCTCATTGACGCTGCCTCGTAACGCTGCACGAATTGAAGCAGAAGGCTACGAGCCAGCGCGCTCTAGTTAGCGCGAATTAGCAGGATGGCAAACGAGTTGCTAGCCAGCCAACAATTGCGTCAAGCCCGATACGTTCTTGCTGCATTGTGTCGCGATCGCGCACGGTGACTGCCTGATCATCAAGGGTGTCGAAGTCAACTGTTACACAATATGGAGTGCCGATTTCGTCTTGACGACGGTAGCGACGACCAATGGCGCCAGCATCATCGAACTCAACGTTCCAGCGCTTGCGTAATTCTGCCGCGAGGTCTTTAGCCTTTGGTGAAAGGTCAGCATTGCGTGACAGAGGCAGCACAGCAACTTTGACTGGGGCTAGGCGCGGATCAAAACGCAGCACTGTGCGCGTATCAACACCGCCCTTGGAGTTTGGCGCCTCGTCTTCGTCGTAGGCATCAAGCAAGAACGCCAACACGGCACGGGTCAACCCTGCGGCAGGCTCAATTACGTATGGAGTCCAGCGCTCATTGGCTTCTTGATCAAAGTAGGAAAGATCGGTGCCCGAATGTTGGCCGTGGGTGGTGAGATCGAAGTCGGTGCGGTTTGCAATTCCTTCGAGTTCAGCCCACTCAGAACCCGCAAAGCGGAAGCGGTATTCAATATCGACTGTGCGCTTTGAGTAATGCGACAGCTTCTCTTTTGGATGTTCAAAGAAGCGCATGTTTTCTGGGTTCAGACCAAGATCGACATACCAATCCCAGCGCTGCTGCATCCAGTATTCCTGCCAGTCTTCGTCGGTTCCTGGCTTGACGAAAAATTCCATTTCCATTTGTTCGAATTCGCGGGTACGGAAAATGAAGTTGCCCGGCGTAATTTCATTGCGGAAGCTTTTACCGGTTTGGCCGATGCCAAATGGTGGCTTCTTGCGAGCTGCATTCATCACGTTGAGGTAGTTCACGAAAATGCCTTGGGCGGTTTCTGGTCGCAGGTAGTGAACAGAGCCGGCATCTTCAACTGGGCCAACTGCGGTGCGCAGCATGCCGTTGAAGTCGCGAGGTTCGGTGAATTCACCCTTATTGCCACAGTTGGTGCATGTGATGTCTGCAAGTCCATTAACGGGCGGCTTGCCATGCTTTTCTTCGTACTGCTCAATGAGTTGATCTGCACGCCAGCGTCGGTTGCACTTCTTGCACTCAGTGAGTGGATCAACAAATGCGTTGACGTGACCTGATGCTTCCCAAACCTGTGGAGCAAGGATAATCGAAGAGTCAAGGCCAACGACGTCTTCGCGACCGCGCACCATGTATTGCCACCACTGGCGACGAACGTTGTCTTTGAGTTCAACGCCATTGGGTCCGTAGTCCCAGGCAGAACGAGTGCCGCCATAAATTTCAGACGACGGAAAAACGAATCCACGTCGTTTACAAAGGTTGACTACTGCATCTACACGATCGGCGGCCATGAGGCGCTCCTTTTCCGGGGCGCCCTGGGCGCTCCAATCCAACTGGTTGTCGGCGGGTGCGGTGAGTCTATGAGGCTAGCTATGAATTGGTGGCACCACCGGGGCTGATGCGTGTCCAAGACCTATGACGTCAGCATCGGCTGCTCGCCCGGAGGCCACGTCATTGGTCACTCCGTCAGCGATGAATTGCACAGCTTCATAGGCTGAGGATTCATCGATCGCTGTTGACAATAAGGGGATGGCTGAAATTTTCACTTCAAAGCGCGACAAGGCCCGTCGGTAGGACCCCACGTTGATCCATCGCGTCGAAATCATTCGCAGATCTGCCTCATCGGTGGACTGGGCAATCACTCCGTCAATGAACCCCACACTCTGCGCCAAGGTAGCCAAGGCAACTCGGGAGTCAGTAGCAAAATCAGAAGCTTCGTGTTCTGCCACCCGAAAGCGGTTCACTACCACCAGAATGGGCGCACTAGAGTCGTTTAAGAATTGATCCACACCTCGACGTTAGCGTTACCGATAAGCGGAGGAATCATGGCCAAGCCAACAGGCGGTCTCCCCAAGGGAGTGCGGGGCCCAACTGGGTCTAGCAGAGCTGCTGTCGAGCGTAGATCAATGCCGCTCCTTGTGACATTAAATCGCTTGCCTCGCTGGATCGTTGTGGTGCTCATGGGCTCCCTGTTGTTCCTTGGCCTCATTCAGACCGGAGATCTGGCGTGGTTGGGTGGGATATGCCTGGCAATTGTTGCCCTGTTCTTGGGGTGGTTGCTGGCCTTGGCCTGGCCAGTATTACCAGTGCAAGCGCGTTTAATTCGCGGAATTGTTGTAGCAGCAGCCGCGGGTATCTCAGTACTCAAGTTCACTGGTCGCTTCTAATTTGAAATTGACAATCATTTTCATTAAGCCCTAACATGAGGGCATGCATCCTCTGAAAGTGCTTGGCCTTTGCTCGTTGCTCCTCCCCCTCGCTCTGATGAGCGGTTGCGGACCTTCTGATTCCTCTTCAGCGTCATCAGCGAGCACCGCTCCAAAAGTCGTGGCAGCCTTCTATCCGCTGCAGTACGCAGCCCAGCAGGTTGGTGGCACCGATGTCAGCGTGGCGAATCTGACCCAACCCGGAGTAGAACCGCACGACCTCGAACTCAGCGCTGCGCAGGTAGCCGAAATCTCACAAGCAGATCTCGTGCTCTACGTTAAGGGCTTCCAGCCAGCGGTGGACGAAGCTGTTGCCCAGCAAGCAGCCGACCGCTCGATTGACGTTACAGCTGGACTGCAGCTCCTCGACGGCCCCGAAGGGGCAGATCCGCATGTGTGGTTAGACCCAGCCAATATGTCAAAGATTGGTTCAGTAATAGCCGCGCGCCTTAGCGCTATCGAGCCGGAGAAAGCGACCTCGTTTACGACGAATTCAACTGCCCTCACGGCATCCATGAATGCGCTTAGCTCCGAGTTCACTCAAGGTCTAGCTACCTGCAAAGCCAAAACTCTCGTCGTAAGTCATTCCGCTTTCGCTTATCTGGCTAAGGCTTTCGGTTTCACCCAAGTCGGAATTTCCGGCCTCAACCCTGAAGCCGAGCCAAGTCCAGCTCGTATGCGTGACGTTGCAGAAGTGATGAAGGCAAATGATGTTTCAACTATTTACTACGAAACTCTGGTTGATCCAAAAGTTGCCCAGACGATTGCCGACGAAACGGGCGCTTCCGCTGTCATGCTCGACCCACTCGAGGGTCTGGCATTTGACTCCACCGGTGATTATGTAAGTGTGATGAAAACTAACCTTGAGACGTTGAAGAAAGGTCAACAGTGCCTATGAGTGATTCAATCATTGGGATTCAACGTCTTTGCGTTGAATTTGATGGAGAGCATGTTCTTGAAGACGTGGATATCGATATCAAGGCTGGCGAATTTGTTGCGCTACTAGGGCCAAACGGCAGTGGAAAAACAACGTTGATCCGCGCGATTTTGGGACTTGAGCAACCAGGGCACGGCAAGATTTCGCTTTTTGGTACACCTATTAAGCGTTTCAAGGATTGGCATCGAATCGCCTTAGTACCGCAACGTCTTCCAGGCGCCAGCAGTATTCCAGTGTCAGTCTGGGAAACAGTAATGTCGGGCCAAATACGACCCCGCTCTCGATGGCGCCTTTTTTCGCGTTCCGAAAAACTCAGTGCCACGCAAGCCTTAAAAGACGTTGATCTTTGGGATCGGCGACATGACCGACTCGATGCACTATCCGGCGGACAACAAAGACGTGTTCTTGTAGCCCGAGCACTTGCATGCCAGTCAGATATTCTTGTCATGGATGAACCCACCGCCGGATTAGATGCTGCCAACGTGGCTGCGCTGTCTCTTTTGCTCGCCGGAATTAAAGAACAAGGCAAAACGATCATCGTGGTCACTCATGAACTGGACGACATTGAACATCTCGTCACTCGAGCAATAGTGCTCGGTGCAAGCAAGCATCACTCAGTGGGGTACGACGGACCTCCCCCAGTTCCTGGCGCATTCGCACATGATCACCACCATCATCATGACGCGATCATCGACAAGGCACCTCCAGTGATCGGGATGCAGCCATGATTGCGCTCCTTGACTATGACTTCATGCGTCGCGCTCTCGTGGCTGCTGCACTTGTTGGTCTCATCGCACCACTCATTGGAGTTTTTCTCGTGCAGCGCCGTCTTGCACTCTTGGGCGACGGTATGGGTCACGTAGCACTCATGGGCGTTGGCTTAGCTTTTCTCTTAGGCACTGCGCCCATCCCCACTGCAATGGTGACGGCTGCGCTTGGTGCATTTCTTATTGAATTCATTAGAAATCGCAGTCGCACTGCCGGTGACGTAGCGCTAGCCCTGCTCTTTTATGGCGGTATCGCTGGCGGTGTGCTCTTTGCCAGTCTTGCTCCAGGTAAAGCTTCTTCTTCCCTGAACTCCTACCTCTTTGGTTCGCTCTCAACCGTTGCTGCCGGCGACCTTTGGGCGTTGGGAATTCTGGCGATCTCGGTTTTGGTCATCTTGGCAATCTTTGGTCGTGAACTCTTCGCAGTGTGCCTTGATCCAGACATTGCTCAAGTGCAAGGCATTCGAGTGCGGGCAATGAGCACACTCATGGCGATCCTGGCAGCCATCGTTGTTGTTGTTGGTATGCGTGTTGTAGGTCTACTGCTCGTCAGCGCGATCATGATCGTTCCGGTTGCCGCGGCACAGCAACTCACTCGATCTTTCCGCTCTACAGCAGTAATCGCCGTAATCATTGGCTTGATCTCAAGCGTGGCTGGGTTAGCCGGTTCGTTCTACATTGAGGTTCCACCCGGTCCGGCGATCGTAATGCTGGCCCTTGCATGCTTTGCTGTGTTAGCAATAGTCGCAGTGCCGATCCGCCGCCGTCGCAAGGAACTCGCATGAACGCAAGCCCACAGCGCCAAACCAAACAGCGCTCTGCCGTGGCAGCACTACTTACTGAGATAGAGGATTTTCGTTCTGCTCAGCAGCTACATGACGATCTGCGCAAACGCGGCGATTCCGTTGGACTCACTACTGTGTACCGAGCCTTGCAATCCCTCATTGCTGCTGGTGAAGTTGACTCCATCACCAGCGATGACGGTGAGACGGTCTATCGCAAATGCAGCGATGCCCATCATCATCATTTGGTATGTAGAAAGTGCGGAAAAACCGTTGAAATTACAGGCCCAACTGTCGAGAGCTGGGCTGATGGAGTCGCAAAAGAAAATGGCTTCACCGAAGTGAGCCACACGATGGAACTCTTCGGACTATGCGCTCAATGCGGTAGTTGATTAGGTACCGCTCCCCCGTACCTCCGGTCGCGCGAAGCAAAAACTTCACACGCGTGCCATAAATGCCTTCGGTCAAAGTCTGGCCAGAGGGTGTCAAGGAAAACTAATTCCGCATATGCGGATTGCCACAACAAGAAGTTACTCGTGCGCTGTTCACCAGACGAGCGAACGAATAGATCAACATCAGGCATGTCGGGCTCATCGAGATACCGATGAAACATTCGTTCATCGATCTTCTCTGGATTCAGTTTGCCGGACTGTACATCGCGAGCCATTGCAGCGGCTGCGTCAGCAATTTCTGCACGACCGCCGTAATTCACACACATCGTCAGTGTGAGCTTCTTGTTTGTCGCCGTGAGCTGCTCGGCCTCTTCAAGTTCAGAAATCACACTTCGCCATAGCTTTGGCCGCCGGCCCGCCCAGCGAATCCGTACACCCATGTCGTTCATTTCATCGCGACGGCGACGGATCACATCGCGATTGAATCCCATCAGGAAACGCACTTCCTCTGGTGATCTTTTCCAGTTCTCCGTGGAAAATGCATAGGCAGAAATATGGCCAATACCCAATTCGATGGCGCCATAAACGCAGTCAAGAAGTGCGGCTTCACCCTGCTCGTGACCTGCTGTGCGCGGTAGCCCTCGCTCTTTCGCCCAACGCCCATTGCCATCCATGACAATTGCCACGTGCTTAGGAATTAACTCCGCTTGAATTTTTGGCGGCACGACTCCGCTGGGATGCGCTGGGGGTGCAAGAAATTGCTTCTTCATGAACCAAGCTTTCGATCGTCGCGGTCTACAAGTGGCAAGGAACGCAAGCCGCGCTCAAGATGCCACTGGAGGAAGGCTGCCACAAGTCCACTCGCTTCGCGTCGTTCTCTCACAGCACTCGTGTCGGCAATGGCCCAATCGCCACTCAGGAGCGCGGCGAGAAGCGCGACCGCGGCAGGCGAAGGAGCTGCGGCACCAGGTGTCCGGCAACCACTGCACACCATGCCACCGCCGGCGACAGAGAACGCGCGATGCGGCCCTGCGACTCCACAGCGTGCACATTCATCGAACGAGGGTGACCAACCAGCAATTGAGAGCGAACGCAAGAGATAGGAATCAAGAATGAGTGGCGCATCATGATCGCCCGATACCAATGAGCGCAACCCTGAAAGCAGCAAAACATATTGCTGCACAGAAGGCTCGCGTTCAACTGGCGTCAATCGCTCAGCTGTCTCGACCATGGCGTGTGCCGTGGTCCATCGACCGTAATCTTGCGCAAGAGCAGCGCCATGAGGATCAATGATCTCAACCTGTGAAATATTGTCGAGGTTGCGACCTTCGTAGAACTGCACGTCGACGTGGCTAAATGGTTCGAGCCTGGCACCGATACGACTCGATGTCTTACGCACACCTTTTGCGACGGCACGAACTCGTCCGTGCTGGCGGGTAAGCAAGGTCACAATGCGATCGGCTTCGCCCAATTTATGGGAGCGCAGCACGATAGCTTCGTCACGATAAAGAGGCACAGATCATTGTGTTCTGCTCGCAGCGGTTGCGCCGGCTGCCACGCCTACATGTTCGGTCAGAAGCCAAGACGACGTAAGAGTTTGGGGTCTTTTTGCCATTCCTTGGCCACTTTGACTCGAAGATCTAGAAACACCGGGACTCCGACGAGGTGTTCAATGCCTTGACGAGACTTAGTGCCGACGTGCTTGAGTCGAGACCCACCTTTACCGATGATGATCGACTTTTGGCTATCGCGCTCAACATAAAGATTGGCGTGAATATCCATGAGCGGTCGATCTTGCGATCGTCCTTCTCGCATACCCATCTCTTCGATAGTGACAGCTATTGAGTGTGGTAGTTCATCCGAAACGCCTTCAAGGGCTGCCTCGCGAATGAGTTCAGAGATCGCAATCTCCATCGGCTCATCGGTGACTTCACCATCAAGGTAAAGCACCGGACCTTCAGGAAGCAGCACAGTGAACTCGGTCTTCAACGTCTCGATATTTTCACCATTATTTGCTGACACCGGAATGATCGAAGCCCATGAGGTACCGAGTTGTTCAGCAAGCATTTGGGCATCCAGTAAACGCTTTGCTAGCGTCTCTCGACTGACCTTGTCGGCCTTGGTAATGATGATGATTATTGGGGTGCGGCCCATTGAAACAATTTGATTAGCGATGAAACGATCACCCGGGCCAATCAACTCATCTGCTGGCAGGCATAACGCAATCACATCAACGGTCGTCCAGGTTTCACGAACCTGATCATTCAGGCGCTCACCTAACAGGGTGCGCGGACGATGTAGACCCGGCGTATCAACCAAGATGAGTTGAGCTTCAGGAGTAGTCACGATGCCTCGAATGAGACGCCGAGTAGTTTGCGGGCGCGAAGACATGATCGCGATCTTTTGTCCAACGAGTGCGTTCGTCAGTGTTGACTTACCAACGTTGGGACGACCAACAATCGACACAAATCCGCTGCGATGCGCCATTACGACACTCGCCTATCTTGCACGGTGCCATCCGCCGCACACAGCATCACCGGCACCCCACTTCCACCAAGATCAGCCACACACGCCGTGTCTGCATCTACTGCCCCGACAATCACTGCGCACTCGATTCCTGTTGCGCCGGACGCAACTGCCTGAGCCACAGCAAGTTCAAGTGCTGTGATTTGAAGATGAGGTCGATCAACGGTTGCTCCGGAATAGGTGCGTCCCATGTCATCACGGATTGCTGCACCTTCACTGGCACCAATTCGACCTCTTGCACCGCGAGCAAGCGTCACTAATTTGGCGTCCTCAGCCGTGAGTTCGGTCATGAGACTTCACTTTCAATCTCACTTGAGACAGGGTCAACGCGAAGTGCGTTGACTCGGTTGCGGCGTCCTCCGGTGGATTCAGCAGTAAACACGAACCCATCTTCTGTGATGGATGCACCAGGGATCGGCACCCGTCCTAGCCGCTTGGCCATCAGACCCAGCACAGTGTCGATTCCTTCTTCATCCGCGTCGATTTCAATCGACAACAATTCTGCGACGTCATCTATATGCATCCGCGAACTGATTCGGTAACTTCCGCCGGGGAGTTCATTTACTTCAGGCATTTCGGTGTCGTATTCGTCAGCGATCTCACCAACGATTTCTTCAAGAATGTCTTCAATGGTGACCAGCCCCGCTGTGCCACCGTATTCATCGACAACTATCGCAAGGTGAACGCGAGCCGATTGCATGTCTTTCAACAGCTCATCGACAGGCTTGCTATCGGGCACGAAGAAGGCCTCACGCATCAGCGATTCAACACGTTCTTCTTCCTCGGCTTCTCGGTGGTCAAAACTTCGACGCACGAGATCCTTCAGGTAAATCACGCCAACGATGTCGTCTGCGCTCTCGCCAATTACCGGAATACGGCTGAAACCGGAGCGAAGCCCCAAGGACACTGCTTGCCGAAGTGACTTATTACGTTCGATCACAACCATCTCGGTGCGAGGAACCATCACTTCACGAGCATGCGTGTCTCCGAGTTCGAAAACCGAATGGATCATCTGACGCTCATCGTCTTCGATGAGATCATCAGCTTCGGCTAAATCAACGAGCTCACGCAATTCGGCCTGCGAAGCAAACGGTCCTTCGCGATAGCCCTTGCCAGGAGTGAGCGCATTTCCAAGCACGATGAGTAACGAAGTGATCGGACCTAAGAATGCGGCTAACCCACGAATAACTCCCGAAGAGGCCATTGCAATTCGATCTGCATGTTGGCGCCCCAAGGTTCGTGGAGCAACTCCGAGCGCTACGTATGAAATGACAACCATGACTGCGACGGCAAGGAGCAACGCCGCCCCAACAGTCCATTGGTGACCTAGAGCCAATATGTCGACAACGACGTAGCCGGTGATGACCGTTGCTGCAACTGTTGCCAAGGTGGACAGGAAAAGCAAAACGTTGATGTAGCGCGCACGATCGTCAAGTAAGACGAGTAAACGATCTGCGGATTTCTGTTTTTCTTTACGCAGTTCTTCAATGCGCGAGCGAGAGACGCGACCAACTGCCGTTTCTGCACTCACCAAGAGACCAGCGAGAATCACTAATACGATCGCCAGCGCGATCAGCCATGCACTAGCCACGGACGCTCCCGGCGCTCGGGCTCACTGCATGCCACTGATCAAGCAGCACATCTTGCTTTGCAAACATTTCGTCGTACTCGACTTCCGTTTGGTGATCGTATCCGATTAAGTGAAGGACACCATGCACCAGCAAGAACTCTAACCGCTGGGCTAATTCCATACCGTGGCGCGGAGTATCTGCCAGAACATATTCAGGACACATCACGATGTCACCGAGCATCCCCGGCTCTGGATTATTTGACGGACGCAATTCATCCATTGGAAATGACAAAATATCTGTCGCTCCCGGTTCATCCATCCATTCCATGTGTAGTGCTTCCATCTCTTCTGAACTAATGATCGTGATTGATAGCTCAACATCGGGATGCAACTGTAAAGCACCAAACAAAAAGACCGCTTCAGCAGTTAAACGTTCGAGGTCGACGGGATAGTCCGTCTCATTGTCACAAGTCAGATTCATGCTTGTCGATGTGTGTCGTAACGGTCATAGGCCTCAACAATACGGCCCACGAGTTTGTGTCGAACAACGTCTCCGGCACTTAAGCGGCAAAAAGCA
>WLNQ01000061.1 GCA_009699705.1 Actinomycetota bacterium
ATTTTGTTGCAAGCGAAGAACTCTCCCGCTTCCGGGGTCACTGGTGGCTACCCGAAGTCGATGACACCTTGCTTGTCGAGCGATTTGATGAAACCGATGTTCCGCAATGGTGGATAGCTGACGCCGCTCATCCAGCGAGCGAGCCTGCTTCACGCCGCTATCCATCCGCTGGCTCAAACAATGCACTCGTTGAACTCTGGCTCATTCGCGCTGACCTTACTCAGGTGCAAATCTCTTGGGATAGCAACGCTTTTCCCTACCTAGCTTCCGTTGCTCCAGCGAAATCTGGCACGATCGTCGAGTTACTTAATCGCAGTCAGAATCTGGTGAGCATCTGTGTCATTGATGTTGAAAAGAATGAATTACGTGAAATTCAGCGGCGAACAGATACTGCCTGGATTGATGTCATGCCAGGGGTTCCATGTCTTGATGAAGAAAGTCAGCTCCTTGAGATCGTGAATGACGTTGAGACGGATACCTATCGATTAGTTCGCAATGGCGTATTTATTTCGCCACCGAAGCTGCAGGTGCGGGCCTTGATTAGCAGCGACAAGGCGAGTGCGATCGTCATCGGTTCACGTGCAGCAACAACACAAACCTTGTATCGACTTAACTACTCCGACGGTTCGTGCACGGCGCTGACTGACGAATCGCTTTGGTGTAGCGGAGCAAGCGATGGATCCAATCACATCATCATGCAGGCGAACCCAGATACGCCTGGAACAACATTTACTGCGCATGCAGGCAACCAAACTTTTCTAATAAATAATTTTGCTGAGTCGCCAAACGTGAATGTGCATCCGCACTATGCGAGCGTTGGCACCGATGAACTTGAAACCTGCTTGCTCTGGCCAACTGATCACATTCAAGGAAGCCGACAGCTGCCAATCGTGCTGTCTCCCTATGGCGGCCCGCATGGCCAACGGGTGATGCGTAATGCTGCTGCGTTCACGAGTGAGCAATGGATTGCAGATCAAGGATTCGCTGTGATCGTCACTGATAACCGAGGAACTCCGGGACGCGGACCAGCCTGGGAACGCTCTGTCCATAATGATTTGGCTACGTATCCGGTGCAAGATCAAGTCGCGGCGCTCTTAGCTCTTGGTCAATTGCATGCAGATCTGGACACAAGTCGCGTGGGCATTCGGGGTTGGTCCTTTGGTGGCTATCTAGCAGCGCTCGCCCTCTTAGAACGTCCAGACATCTTCAGCGCTGCCGTTGCTGGCGCGCCAGTAACTGATTGGGCGTTGTATGACACTGCCTATACCGAGCGATATCTAGGAATGCCACAAACAAATCCAGATGCATATGCGAAAACCTCGTTGCTGAATAAAGCAGAGCAACTTGAAAAGCCGTTGCTACTTATTCATGGATTGGCTGACGACAATGTTTTTGCGGCACACACCTTGCAGTTCTCAAGTGCGCTACTCGCAGCAGGAAAAGTCCACTCAGTCGTTCCATTGAGTGGAGTTACCCATATGACGCCACAAGAAATCGTCGCAGAAAATCTTCTACGACTAGAAATTGATTTCTTTAAAGAACACCTGGGCGATTAAGCCCAAGGATTAGTCCTTGGGCTTGCGGCCAGCGCGTGAGCGCTCAACCTGAGTCAAGAGCACCTTGCGAATACGAACAGTCGCAGGAGTGATCTCAACGCATTCATCTTCGCGGCAGAACTCAAGAGCCTGCTCGAGTGAAAGCGCCTTGTGAGGAATCAACGGCACGAGCACATCGGAAGATGACTGACGCATGTTGGTCAGTTTCTTTTCCTTCGTTGGGTTCACATCCATGTCATCTTGACGTGAGTTTTCACCAACGATCATGCCTTCGTACACCTCAGTACCTGGTCCAACAAACATCGTGCCGCGCTCTTGCAAGTTCGAAAGAGCAAAGCCTGTTGTTGGGCCAACACGGTCAGCGACCAGCGAACCGGTTGGACGGGTACGCAATTCACCGTGCCATGGTTCGTAACGATCAAAGATGTGGTGGAGCAAGCCGGTGCCGCGAGTTTCCGTGAGGAACTCGGTGCGGAAGCCAATCAAGCCACGAGCCGGAACGATGTAGTCCATCCGAACCCAGCCACTGCCATGGTTCACCATTTGCTCCATGCGGCCCTTGCGAAGTGCCATGAGCTGAGTGACAACACCCAGGTAATCCTCAGGAATGTCGATGGTCAACTTCTCCATCGGTTCGCACTTCTTGCCGTCGATAACCCGGGTAACAACCTGTGGCTTTCCAACGGTGAGTTCGAAGTCTTCGCGACGCATCATTTCAACAAGGATGGCGAGCTGAAGTTCGCCACGGCCCTGAATTTCCCAAGTGTCGGGACGCTCAGTGACGTTCATGCGGATAGATACGTTGCCAATGAGTTCTTGCTCGAGGCGAGCCTTCACCATGCTGGCAGTGACCTTCTTGCCGCTCTTGCCGGCTAGAGGTGAGGTGTTGATGCCGATGGTCATCGAGATCGATGGCTCATCAACAGTAATGACAGGAAGCGCAATTGGGTTTTCTGGATCAGCAAGAGTTTCGCCGATCGTAATTTCTGGAATACCAGCAACAGCGATGATGTCGCCTGGGCCAGCACTTTCAGCAACAACGCGGGTGAGGTTTTCGGTCATCAAAAGTTCAACAACCTTTGCGCGCTCAACCGTGCCGTCAGTTCTCATCCAAGCAATTTGCTGACCCTTGCGGATCGTGCCTTCGTGCACTCGGCAGATTGCCAAACGGCCAAGGTAAGGAGATGCATCCAAGTTGGTGACGTGGGCCTGAAGTGGTGCGCCCTCGGTGTACTGGGGAGCAGGCACTGCGGTGAGAAGTGCCTTGAACAGTGGCTCAAGGTTTTCTTCTTCTGGCATGCCGCCATCTGCTGGGCGAATCAAAGAAGCGCGGCCAGCCTTGGCACTGGTGTAAATGATGGGGAATTCGATCTGCTTTTCAGTTGCATCGAGATCGAGGAAGAGTTCGTAGGCCTCGTCAACTACTGCCGCGATGCGGGAGTCGGGACGGTCAACCTTATTAATAACAAGAACTACAGGAAGGTTTTTCTCAAGTGCCTTGCGCAATACGAAACGGGTCTGAGGAAGTGGACCTTCAGATGCGTCTACGAGGAGCACAACACCGTCGACCATTTCCAAACCGCGCTCAACTTCGCCACCGAAGTCAGCGTGACCTGGGGTGTCAATGATGTTGAACGTGACACCACCCTCAGGTGCGCCTGCGCCGGTGTAGTGCACCGACGTGTTCTTGGCGAGGATCGTGATGCCCTTTTCGCGCTCGAGGTCCATGGAGTCCATGACACGCTCATTGACGTCTTGGTTCTCGCGGAAGGCACCCGACTGCCACAACATGGCATCCACAAGCGTGGTTTTGCCGTGGTCGACGTGGGCGATAATGGCTACGTTACGAAGATTTTCTCTGCTTGGCACCCCGCGACCTTACGGGGTCAGCACCCTAAGCGACGAATCGTCACTTTGTGCCCGAACACTTCTTGAGGGTTTCCAGAGCTTTGGGATCTATTCCCTGGAGTTGAGCCAAGTCTTGGGGCGAAACCTGCGCAAGGTCGCCAACTGTGAGGATTCCGGCCCCGATCAGCGCTCGACGAGCTGGACCAGCCAACCCATATGAGCGCCATAACTCATCTGGACCAATCCTGGACTTGAGAGCAAGGTCACCAAGGGCCAGTTCCAACTTCGCTGAAATCAACTGCTTCAGCAATTTCTTGCTCAGGGGCTGATCCATGGGGAAGTGCAGGGCTCCGCGAGTGCACTCATAACCCATGAGATCAGTTTTCAGTCGATCCAAGATTGAGCCGCTGTGGGGGTAATAGGAGTTGAAGGTCTTGGCTGCAGCAAACCCCGCGATCACCGTGCCTTCGACTTTGAACGCGGGCATCCCATAGGAGATGCACTGCTCGCAAACGGGCAACAACGACAGAATCCGGCGTCGCACCTCTTGCAGGGTTGAGCGCTGAGGTTCTGGAACCGATTCGAGGTAGACGTCGATTTCCTTCGCGGCCATGGGCTAACCGTATTTTATTTAACCTTTTTAGCCGGTGCGAGGATCGACAAATCTCTGAGCGAATTAGCGAGCGAACTGCAGAACTGCGACTGCGACCGAAATCACGAACAGCAGAATTGCTGGCGCCATATCTTTGACACCGTCTTTCGCACGAATGTGAGCAGCAACCGCAACGAGGAAGTACACGACAAAACCTAGCGCTGCTGCCAGCCCAAGAACCGGGACCCAGATTCCGATAAGCAACCCAATGGAGCCGAGGATTTCTGTAGTTCCAAGAAGGCGAATCTGTCGATCATTGAGCCCCACGTGATGCAGCATTTCTGCTGCCTTCTCGTTCATCGAAAGTTTGCCGTAAGCCGAAACCGTCGCCATGAGTCCGAGCAATGCCGCCAGAATGATGAGTGTCATGGTCGCGTGATCCTCTGCAAATATTGGGTTAGCAAACCCTCGATATAAGCAGGTTATCGAAGTCCGAGGGGTTAGGTCCCGAGCGCAGGCAAGACACGCTCAGTGAGCAGTGGCGCAAGGTCATTCCTTGTCGCCATCTCATCAGGGTGTAGCCATAGCAAGTCTTCGATCTCGGCTTGCACGCTCAATCCAGCGATCCATGGGTGTTCAAAAATATAACCTTGAACAAGATGCCCCGGTTCATTTGCAGCATCTGTGGTCCATTGGCCTAAAAAGGTCAGTTCTTCTTCATTCAGAACGGCGCCAACTTCTTCATGCAACTCGCGGATAGCTGCATGCGCTGGTGTTTCGCTGGCTTCAATTTTTCCGCCAGGCAACATGTAACGACTCGTGCCACGTTTGCGAACAACCAGAATCCGACCGAGTTCATCACGCAGAACAACTGCAGAAACAACAAACATGGAGTCGCCTTGCGAAGAGCCACTTTGAGAAGACTGCGTCATTTCAATCACACATTGAAACGGAACGACGGCAATAAGCCTTTGAGCAGGGGAAATACTAATGCAGTCCTCAAACAATCCTCAACACCTTCGAAAACACGCATGTGTGTAGCCTGACATATCCACTGCTCCACTACATCTATTTAACAAATCGGATTACATTCGCCGAAACAGTCTGCCTGTGCCGCGCCGACCTACCTGTCACAGGATGAGCGGGTTAGCCAATAACAACACACTCAAGACCAACCGATACATCAACGACAGACTTTCAGCGGGCAGTCAGCCTGTGAAATAAGAACCAGCAACCCCACCCGTGAAACACACAAGCACATATCACCAACGACTCAGGAACGCTCAGAAGGCTATGACCGGGGGCCTGCCCAGACACCCCACCCCTATACATATAGATAGGTGCTCATCTAATTCATGTCACACGAATTGGGAGGATCGAACTTAGGTTAGGTCTTGCTATAGGGGGCTGGGGAGAAAGTTCTAGCAATCCATAGGTGTTTGACGATTTGTGACGTACCGTGCAAGTAGGTGCCCGTTTGGGTATTGACCCGCTAAACGATTGGAGCACTAAATGCCAAGTATTGATATTGCTACCCCAGTTAGTTCAGCGCCAACTGATCGTCTTGCACTCGGTGTTGGTTGGGTACGCCCCGGTGTGGCCGGTATCGGCGGCACCCTAAACCCCTCTGTTATGAGTGCGCTGCCATGTATGCCTGCTGTTTGCTTTGAGGGTAATGAAGAGTAGTACCTCACCGCTCAACGAAGAAGTTCACACCTATCAACGACGTAATAGATCACAACGAGAAGGACGGAGCGCTAAATGCCCAGTATTGATATTGCTACCCCAGTAAGTTCAGCGCCATCTGATCGGCTCGCACTCGGTGTTGGTTGGGTGCGCCCCGGTGTGGCCGGTATCGGCGGCACCATAAACCCCTCTTGGCCAATGGCTGTGCCCGGTGGGTGCTTGTGCTTTGAGGGTAATGAAGAGTAGCACCATTCCCTACCACTAGGTGGGGTGTTTAAACCCTGTTGCTGGCCCCTGACCGCTGTTGGTCGGGGGCTAGTTGCTTGCGTTAATGCGGCAGAAAGTTCCGCGTAGTTAGGCTTTGAAGAGTTTAAAGTCGATCTGATATCGGTAGAACTCAATGTTGGGTGCTACCGCTAAGGCTCTACGAATCCGCTTGTCGTCATCCAAAGCAATAATCACGCCACGCACACTCTGTCCCGGCTCTGCCAATTCTTCCTGCACATAACCCATATACCTCTGGATTTGCCCAACTACTGAATCGCTTGCACGCCCCCGCTTGAGTTCAATCACGAGTAGTTCTTTTCCATCGTGGCTTACTGCAAGAATGTCGAGTGGTCCCGTGTCGCTCGGATACTGCTGGCCTACTTTTTCGCCATCTTCGGGTGAAGATGCTGTGGGTCTTGCCTAGGTCAGTGAAGGTTGTTCAGTCCCGCCTTGGTCACGCAAAGGCCTCAGAGACTCTAGATACCTATGCACATTTGTTTCCCCATTCAGAAGCGGGCACCGTGCGGGCAGTAGATGCGTTTCTTACTGGCTCTACGGCCAAGTCTTCCACTGCTTGAGGGCTTTAATCCCAGTCCATCCTTCGAGATCTATTCACTAAAGGGCCAAACCTTAGGAACGACCAAGAAGCGTTCCCACCCTCCCGTCCGAGAACCCCATCACCCTGCGTCACTACAAGAGTCCCAAGTGCGCCACCTAGTCAATGCTGGGAGATTCCTGAGTCCTCAGTCCTCAACCAGTCCTCAATACCGGTACAGATCCGGGAAGTCGAAGGCACCTCAAGGACATGCAAATCGAGTTAATCTATGAGGGAATGAGCACAACCCCTCACTCCCAACCAAAACCATCACACATTGAAACGGAACTCGACCACATCTCCGTCAGCCATGACGTAGTCCTTACCTTCAATGCGCACCTTGCCCTTGGCCTTCGCTTCAGCCATCGAACCGTTTTCTACAAGATCAGCAAAGGAAACAACTTCAGCTTTAATGAAGCCCTTCTGGAAGTCAGTGTGAATCACGCCAGCAGCTTCTGGTGCTGTCGCGCCCACTGGAATGGTCCAAGCGCGCGCTTCCTTTGGTCCTGCTGTGAGGTAGGTCTGTAAACCAAGAGCAGCAAAGCCAACGCGAGCCAGTGCATTTAGACCTGACTCTGTTTGGCCAACTGACTGCAAGAGTTCCATCGCTTCTTCGTCATCAAGTTCACCGAGTTCAGACTCCAGCTTCGCATCCAAGAACACTGCTTCGGCTGGGCTAACCAACCGACTCATGCGCTCTTTGAACTCTTCGTCGCCAAGTTCGTTCTCATCCACATTGATGACATAAACAAACGGCTTTGCAGTGAGAAGAAAGAGTTCACGAAGTGGTTCAACATCAACGTTTGCCTGGAAAAGAGTTGAGCCTTCATCGAGAATCTTCTGCGCGGCTTCAGCGGCTTCAAGCACAGCGATCTTCGACTTGTCTGTGCGAATTTCTTTTTGAAGACGAGGAATCGCTTTTTCCAGTGACTGCATGTCAGCAAGAATCAATTCGGTGTTGATCGTTGCCATGTCTTCTTCTGGTGAGACGCGGCCTTCAACGTGGATGACGTCATCATCAACGAAAGCGCGCAGCACCTGGCAGATCGCATCGGATTCGCGGATAGTGGACAGGAACTTATTTCCTAGCCCCGCGCCTTCGCTCGCGCCTTTCACAATTCCGGCAATGTCAACGAACATGACGGTGGCCGGCAGGATCTTCTCGGACCCAAAGATCCGCGCTAAATCGTCCAAACGAGCATCGGGAACACCGACCACTCCAGTGTTCGGCTCGATCGTGGCAAAGGGGTAATTCGCCGCAAGCACATTGTTTTTGGTTAGTGCGTTAAACATCGTTGACTTGCCAACGTTGGGGAGTCCGACGATTCCAATAGTGAGGGCCACGCCGGTCATCCTGTCAGAACGCCTTTTTGTCAGCCCTTCGTGCCATCGTGAAGTCATGGCTACGAGCAATCTTCCCCTTGAATCCGTGCTGATACTGCTAGCAATCGGAGCTCTGGTGGGTTCCTGCATTACTGCGGGGCTGTTTTTCATCCGCACTCGTAATGCGGCTGCCGCTGATGTAGCAGTCATCGAAGCCCTTACTCCGGTGGCGGAGTCCTTGCAGGCGCTTGCCGCCCAAGTTGAGCGCCACGAGCGCACCAACGTTGCAGCTCAAACCGAGCTTCGCACCGCACTCACCACCACCTGGGAAAGCCAGGTTCAGGTATTGCAACGCTCAACTGATGATGTTCGCCGTGAAGCCTCCCGCCTTGCTGAAGTCCTCAGCCGCACGGGTGCACGAGGTCGGTGGGGTGAAATGCAACTGCGTCGCCTCGTCGAAGCATCTGGCTTGTTGGATCGAGTCGATTTCGTAGAACAAGCAACCGTTGGTTCGATCGATGCAGTTGGTCGACCCGACATGATTATTCGATTAGCTGGTAATCGCAGCGTTGTCATCGATGCAAAAGTGCCACTTGCTGCATTCCTTGAAGCCGAACAAACCACCGATGAAGCCAGCCTGCAATTACGTTTACGCCAACATGCAGATGCAGTCATTCGTCATATCGATGCCCTTAAAACCCGTGACTACCAAGCCCTTGTGCCTAACAATGCAGAGTTCGTCGTGATGTTCCTGCCATCTGAAGCATTACTTGAAACTGCTTTACAGATGCGCCCAGATTTACTCGATTACGCATTCGAGCGAAATGTTGTGCCTGCAACACCCACCACACTCTTCGCGCTCTTGCGCACCGTCTCGCTAACTTGGCGCCAGGAGCAACTTGCTGAGCATGCAGAAGAGATTCGAGTTCTCGGGATCGAACTCCATCGACGCCTAGTCACCATGGCCACCCACTTTTCTCGTGTGGGTCAGTCGCTGGATGCTGCAGTGAGCAATTACAACAAGGCTGTTGGCTCGCTGGAAACCCGTGTTTTGGTCACGGCCCGCCAATTTGGCGAGCTAGGAACCGGTGATGCCGAGCTCGAAGCCCCCACCGTGCTGCACTCCACCACTCGACCACTCTCCGCGCCTGAGCTCATTGCCGATGCTGGGTGAGTTTGTTAGGTACCCTCGAGGGGTGACGGACGGACCAAACATCAGTGATCCTGCTGACGACGACGCCTACAGCGCGCTATTTCGACCTGCACCGGCGCCCGTTGCCCCTGCGATCGAGCCGGAAGCAGCCCCAAAAGTCGTGGCCCTTGAGCCTGAGTCCCTGCCCGAACCTGAATTCACCAGCCCTAGCGCTGACACCGGTCGTCTCTTTCGCAGCCGAGGGGCCGATGCCTCATCTGGAGCCTTAGCTGCCCTAGCTGCCAATCAAGTGTCACATCTACGCACCATGAGCGCCGAGAGTGCGCCCGTGCAGCCGATTGCTGAAGTCGCTACCCCCGCACCCATCTTTGCTGGGGCTCCTGCACTCAACACCACCACAACATCTGAGTCCGCTTCTGGGTCGGATCAGGTTTTTGGCGCCCCCATCCAAGAAATATTCGCTCCCGAGGTAAGCCCGAAAGAGAGCCAAGAGATGGCGAAATCACGCCGAGTTGATCCTGGCCTCAATCCCCTGGGCGTCTACATCATTGTCATTGGAACCACACTCATTGCCGGGTTCCTTGATTCCTTCATCAGCGGCACGGGTTTGGGTTGGCTAACCGGCATCGCACTGTTGGCAGCCTCAGTATTCTGCGCCATACGCGTTCGAGTGAGTGACGCCAGCGTCGCAGTTATCGCACCACCACTGGCTTACGGGATTGCAGCCATCACGGTTGGCCAACTTGGTCAGAGCCGAGCAGGCGGTGCCTTCATCTCAGCTTTCGTAAATGGTTTCTTCACGCTGGCAGACAACTGGTTCTGGGTTATCTCAACAACTCTCATTGCCTTAGCAATCGTTGTCGTGCGAGCGCGACGTTAGTTCGCTTGAGCCTTCATATCTCGACGCAATTCCGGCGGCAGCGCAAAGACCAGCTTTTCAACAGTGGTTGTTACTTCTTCCACATCAACATATCCACGTTCCGCTAACCAGCGAATCACGTCTTGAACTAAAATCTCTGGAACCGACGCACCACTTGTTAAGCCAATGGTGGTTGCATTTTCGAACCACACTTCTTGAAGTTCATGCGCACCGTCCACGCGATACGACGTATTAGCCCCTGCCTCAACAGCAACTTCAACAAGTCGAACAGAGTTTGAAGAATTTCCTGAACCAACCACAATCACAACTTCACAATCAGCTGCAATTGCTTTCACTGCAGCCTGACGATTTTGAGTTGCGTAGCAAATGTCGTCACTGGGTGGGCTAA
>WLNQ01000062.1 GCA_009699705.1 Actinomycetota bacterium
AGCTCAAGCATGTGGGCATCAAAGGCAGCCTTGTCTACAACTTTCACGTTAAAGAGCATCTGCGAGTGGCTCACTCCGCAAAGTTCCGCACATTTACCGACGAAAGTGCCGACCTTGTTCGGGGTGAGTTCAAAGGCATTGGTCTTGCCTGGGATAACGTCCATTTTGAACAGGAAATTGGGAACCCAGAAAGAGTGAATGACATCGGGAGAGTTCAAATTGAATCGAACTTTCTCGTTGACTGGCAACCAGAGCACAGGCTCTGCGCCCACGAGGCCTTGACCTTGAGGCACTCCGGTTTCCCAGACATTTTGATCAAGGTAGTTGAAGCCCCAACTCCAGCGGTAGCCCACGACGCCAATACTTTGCTCTTGGTCGTTCTTCATGGTCAGAAGTTCGCTTTGGTCTTTTGCGGTAAACCAGAAAAGCCCAAGGATCATGATCAGCGGGACGATCGTGTACAAAATCTCGATCGGCATGTTGTATTTGATCTGCGCCGGAACCCCTTGGCGCTTTTTGCGGCGATAAGCCACAGAAGCGAAGAGCAGCAGAGCCCAGGTAAACGCCCCAACGATCCAAGCGGCGATCCAGGTGCCTTGCCAGAGGTTCTGCGTGATAAAGCCCTCTTGTGTTGCCGGTTGCGGCAAGTCGAAGAAAAACGCCTCATTTGCAGTGCATCCCGAGAGGACAACGGCAATAGCGATGGTGCCAAATCCGATGACGGCACGTCGCATACTGCGAGTGCCTCTCGGCTGGTGCGCGGTGGAACCCACTGGTCGCCTTTCAGTCCACGTTGGTGAAGCACAAACTCAGGTGAGACTAGCGCACTGAGCCTCACAACTTCGCACCGGATCCGTGTGATCCGCCGCTCAATTCCCGCCCCATTTGTCCCGGCAAGTACCGTGGCTGCCATGACTGGCGTTGTACCTACCCCTGCGGGGTTTCTGGATGCGGTTGGCGGCTTGCCTTTAACCCCCCAGACAGCCCTAGCTTTTCGCCGCGCCCAAGAGCTGGCGTGGTCTGATCCAGCACGCTTGCATCATCTTGGTAAGCAGGCAGCTTTGTTCTCAGACACGGCTCGAGCCAGCCTTGCCTCGAGCATCACGGCTACAACCGGAGTCACTCTCACCGCCGAACAGGTATTTTTCGCCCCTTCTGCACAACTAGCCGCGGGTTGGGCAATTTCTGGATTTCGCGCCATCACATCCATCGCACATAGCGCCATCGAGACGCTGGCAGTCATCGATGCCTGTACTGAATCTGGGCTTGAGATGCGAGCACTCAGCGTCGACCATCTGGGCCACCTCAATATCGCCTCTGTCCCAGGTCAAAATCACACTCTTCTCGTTGTGCAGGCAGCAAATGTTGAAATTGGAACAACTCAAGATCTTCGTGAACTAGCCGATTGTGGTCACCCAATACTCGTTGATGCTTCGCAGTGCGTAGGGCGCATTGCAGTCGGCCCGCATTGGTCAGTCTTGATAGCCGATGCTCGCGGCTGGGGTGGCCCCGCTGGACTCATAGTTATCGCAGTGAACCCCACCGCTGGCTGGGCTCCGCCTATCGCTGCCCCTGGCGGCTGGCTTGGCTCAAGCTCCAATATTGCGACCCTCGTAGCCGCGGCGACTGCCCTTGAAGTACTCCTCCCCGACTTTGCGCAGGAGCAGGAGTTGGCTTTAGCTTTGACGGCGCATCTGCGATCCCGTGTTGAAGCAGCGATTCCTGATGTTGTTTTTTCTGGCGATCCCCAGAACCGGCTGCCGCACATCCTTAACTGCTCTGTGCTCTACGTCAGCGGTGAAGCCCTCATCAGTGACCTAGATCGACGCGGCTTTGCCGTCGCCAGCGGGTCTGCGTGCGTCGCTGACAGTGATCGAGCAAGCCATGTCTTGGTAGCTATCGGTGCCTTCACCGGCGGAAATGTGCGTATCTCTTTGCCCTTTGGTTGTACACAAGAAACGGTTGATCGCTTCGTAGATGCCCTGATTGAGTCGGTGGCACTTCTGCGAATTGAAGCCGGTCGATGAACGTCGATTTTTGGCTCGATGAACGTGGCCGTCGATGCCCAATTCCTGTTATTGCCCTCGCTCGCAGCCAAAGCCAATGGCTCAAGGATGAACAGAGCCCCACACAGGTTGTCGGAGTACTTGCTGATGACCCAGCAGCTCAATACGACATTCCTGCATGGTGCCGACTCAAAGGTGCCGAATTCTTAGGAGAAACCACGCCGCCAGACGAGGGCGAAGGTACTGGTTATCTCGTGCGATTTTCTTCTTAAAAACACTGTGTTAAAAACACTGTGTTAAAAACACTGCGGCAATGTAATGGCAATATCGAGTCGGTCGAGGTAGTCATTTCGAGAAATTCTTGAAACTCCTAGCGTTGCGAGGTGGTCGGTCTGCCACTGCACGTCAATCAGTCGCGGCCCTTGGCATGTTTTCAACTTTTCAACCAGCGCAACGAATGCAACTTTTGAAGCATCACGTTTGCGATGAAACATCGATTCACCAGCGAAAAGTCCACCAACTTCAATTCCATACAGCCCCCCAACAAGGTCAGCGCCATCCCACACTTCAACCGAGTGCGCCCAGCCCATCTCATGTAATGCGCCGTAGGTAGCGATGAATTCTTCAGTGATCCAAGAGTCTTCTCGATTTTCGTCGCAACCGCGTATCACTTCTTCAAAGGCACAATCAAAGGTAACGCGATAACGACGAACGGACTTTCGGAGCGAGGTTGACACAACAAGCTCATCAAGTTCCATGACACCACGTGGATCAGGTGACCACCAGGCGAGCTCTCCAGTGGAGACATGCATCGGGAAAAGCCCGATTCGGTACGCCGCCAGAACTGTTGCTGGGTCTAGATCAGCACCAACAGCCAACACTTCCTCACCCGGTTCACCAAACCGAGGATTGGGTAGGTTCCAATCGCACGGTCCAGGCTCAATCGGCATGACTAATTTTTGCTAATTACCAAGTGTGCGGCGACATCCGACGCAGCCGAAGCGCCGTAGTTCTGAGCAAGACGGGTAAGGAATGACTCGTGCGTAAAAACATACTCTTGGGTGCCAATAGTCTCGATCACATACGTCGCCATCAACGATCCAACTTGTGCTGCGCGTTCATCGCTTAAACCCCAGCCCATGCCGGTGAGATAACCCGAGCGAAAAGCATCACCCACACCGGTTGGGTCAGCAATGCGGTCTGGCTTACACACATCAACAAAGACCGAAGCTTGTCCGCGGCGTTCGATGCGGGCACCTTGCGAACCCAGTGTCGTCACGCGAATCTCAACCATTGCTGCAATATCTGCAGTGCTCAAGTCGGTCTTCTGCTCAATGAGTGCGCCTTCATATTCATTCGTAAACAAATATTTTGCACCTTCAAGGAGTGGCGAAATGTCTTTACCTTCCATGTACGCCAACTGCTGGCTTGGATCTGCGGCAAAGGCATAACCACGATCGCGACATTCAGTGGTGTGCCGGACCATCGCACCCGGATCATTAGCACCGATCAGCACAACATCTGCCCCACCAACCCGATCAACGATGGGCTTGAGTTCAATGTTGACCGCCTCTTGCATGGCACCTGGATAAAACGAGGCGATCTGATTCTGCTCAGTATCAGTTGTGCAAATAAAGCGAGCTGTGTGATGCAGCTCGGACACATGAACTGCAGAAGTATTAACTCCATGACGCTCCAGCCATGCCTCATATTCGGCAAAGTCGGCGCCAACCGCGCCAACGAGTACTGGATTGAGCCCCAGACATCCCATGCCAAACGCGATATTGGGACCGACGCCACCGCGTCGCACTTCAAGCTCATTAACGAGAAAAGAGACGGAGATCTTGTCGAGTTTGTCGGCGACAAAAGATTCGGTGAATTTTCCTGGAAATGTCATGAGGTGATCGGTCGCAATTGAACCGGTAACAAGAATGGCCATGTTGGCGGACTTTACCCATCCATGCCGACATACTTTGCACATGCATCGCAGAATTTCTTATGGAATGGTCACTGTTGCCTTACTTGGAGCAGCTCTTTCTGGTTGCGGGAGTCAAGAATCTTCTGCCCCGATGGATCTCAAAGGGGTTTGGTCTGGCACCTACAGATTCCCAAGTGTCTCCAACGCCATAGAGGAATCCCCACTTACGATTGAAATTACGCGACAAGAAGGACCCCTCTTGTGGGGCATCGAGCGGTGGACGAACAAAGGCGAGAAACTCCAAGCCTCGATGGTGGGCTCATTCTCACCTGATGGCAGCCAGATCACCCTTGCTGAAGTGGGCGGTTCATTTAACGGTTTCGTCCAAGACAATTCCATGCGCCTTCAATTTGTGCGAACCGACGACCCACCAACGGCTTTTTACGTCACTGTTGTTCGACAGTAACTTCAAGTAAAAAGTGGGGCGATCTACTGATCACCCCACTTGCTTTACTGAAGTCGTTTGTCCGTTGTTACTTGATCCACTTAGCGCTGAGGTTGACTCCTAAATCAGACACTGCCGTTATCTCGGCCGGCGTGAACTTGTCTTGAGGATTTACATATGCCGTTGTTGCAATGACTGCGTTACCTGCCTGCGAATACAAAGTAAAAGACGATGTTTTTCCTGAATACTTTGGATCCGGATTAGTGAAAACGGATTGGTTACTTACATAGAAGTTCTGGAATTCCGCACCCGGCTGAGAACCCACAACGTATGTCTCAGAAATCTTCGATGATGCGTCGGTCCCATTTTGCCCAGATGTTGTTCCTGCGCACGCCTTCGAGCCGTTAAATAGAGTCGTATAAGCAGCGGCAGCAGCTTTTGCACTTGAGTATTGGAAGACTCGTTCAGACACAGAGGTGTAGGCGTTGCCATTTTTTGTTTCAATATCGACCGCTGGTTGAGTCAAGGGTGCGCGCTGGGAATACAACGCCTTACCTGAAAAATCCGAGCACGGAACGATCATCTTATCGGGGTTCGTGGTGTTGAAGTCGTAATTTTTCGCCTTGCCAAATACTGACGGAACTTCCGACTTCGTCAACATTTTGGCTGCCGTTGAATTAGCGGCCATCGCGGTTGGTGCGAGTAGCGCGGAAATACCTAGTGCCGCCGATGCTGCAAAGAGCGCGGTTTTCTTGCCAGCCATTGACACTCCTTAAAGCCCTTGAGGGGCCCGCAAAATGCGGGCCCCTCAAGGTTAATACTTTTTACTGGAGATTAACTGAATGAATCTCCACAAGCGCATGAACTGCCTGCATTCGGGTTATCAATCGTGAAGCCCTGCTTCTCGATCGTGTCAACGAAGTCGATGGTTGCGCCGTTGAGGTAAGGAGCACTCATGCGGTCAGTCACCACACCAACACCGTCGAAGTCCTTGTTGACATCGCCATCAAGCTTGCGGTCATCAAAGAAGAGTTGGTAGCGAAGTCCTGAGCAACCACCTGGCTGCACAGCAACGCGAAGGGCAAGGTCATCGCGACCTTCAGAATCAAGCAGTGCCTTTACCTTGAGGGCAGCGGTCTCAGTGAGCGCAATGCCGTCAATCGTAGGCGCCTGGATCGTGACGTCAGCAGTCATGGCGGTCCTTCCAATCGGTGGTGTGTACAGAGTCTATGCCACATCTAACAATCTAATATCCCATCCCATTCCCATTTCTGCTATGCAATGTGGACAATAGGCGGATGATCGAACTAGGGCTGGAGCCCAAGCCAACACCATTGGCACTACTTCTGCTCGGCAAAGATGCCGATCCGGACAGTGAAAAAGGGGTGGAATGCCCCGGTTCACTGCCAGAAGCCTCAGATCCTGGTCTGGTGGCTCGAGCCTTGGCGGCAAAAGCCCGGCTCGGCGAACGAGTGTTCATCCTGGGTCACCATTACCAGCGCAACGAAGTCATTGCCTTTGCCGATGTCACCGGCGACTCTTTCAAATTGGCTCAGCAGGCCGCCGCGCACCCCAACGCCGAATACATCGTATTTTGCGGAGTGCACTTCATGGCCGAGAGCGCAGACATCCTGACGGCAGACAATCAACAAGTTGTCCTTCCTGACATGGCTGCCGGCTGCTCGATGGCAGATATGGCAGCCATCAATCAGGTCGAAGCCTGCTGGGACGTACTCAAAGCGGCCGGAATCGCCGATGTCACAGTGCCGGTCACGTACATGAACTCCACCGCTGCGATCAAGTCCTTTACCGGACGCAACGGTGGCACGGTCTGCACTTCGAGTAATGCAAAACAAAGTTTGCAATGGGCTTTTGCTCAAGGTGAAAAAGTGTTGTTCCTGCCCGATCAACATCTTGGACGAAACACAGCCGTTCTTGAATTGGGACTGAGCCTGGATGACTGCGTGCTCTTTAACCCGCTGTTGCCTAATGGCGGCTTAACGGTGGAACAGCTCAGGAGCGCAAAAATGATCTTGTGGCGTGGCCATTGCTCGGTACATGCCCGATTCACCACCAAGGCGATCAATGACGTTCGCGAGCGAGTACCCGGTGTCCAGGTGATCGTCCATCCAGAATGCACCTTTGAAGTGGTGTCCGAGGCTGACGTGGTCGGTTCAACAGAAGCCATCATTGCCGCCATCTCAGCGAGCCCACCAGGGTCTGCTTGGGCGGTTGGGACCGAACTGAATTTAGTCAAAAGGCTCGCCCAAGACTTCCCAGAACAAGAGATCGTCTTCCTAGATCACTCCGTGTGCTTTTGCGCAACCATGAATCGCATTGACTTGCCACACCTGGTCTGGGCCCTTGAATCCCTTGCTGACGGCACCTTGGTCAATCAGATCACCGTTGACCCTGAAACCTCCCGCTGGGCCAAGGTCGCCTTGGACCGAATGCTGGCTCTGCCTGGTCCGTCAGGTCTCAAGGACTAACCGACTACGCTAAACCAATGTTTGGAAAGAAGCAGGAATCAAAGCCGGCTGTGCCCACCGCTGAAGAGTCAGGTGAAGGTAAGGGTCGTCCAACCCCTAGCCGCCGCGATTCCCAAGCCGCCCGCAAGACTCGGGTTAAGGTGCCAAACAACCCCAAAGAAGCCAAGAAAGCATCACGCGAGCGAGCTCGTCTTGAACGCGATCGCTCACGCAAAGGCATGATGGCTGGCGAAGAGCGCTACATGCAGGCACGCGACCAAGGCCCTGGCAAATTATTCACTCGTGACTTTGTTGATTCGCGTTTTTCACTTGCTGAGTACTTCATCGTGGTTGCAATTCTCGTGCTCATTCTTGGCTTCGTGCCTGTTCCATCAATTCAGTTTTGGGTGACCTTAGGTTTCTTCGCCTTCACTGCAATCATGGTTATTGACGTAATCATCATGGTCGTGCTTTTAAATCGCGCTGCGACCAAGACCTTCGATAATCCTGCGGATCGCAAAGGCTTGACCTTGTATGCAGTTTTGCGTGTGATGCAATTTCGGCGCCTACGCCTGCCACCGCCACGCCTGAAGCGTGGCGGCATTCCTAAGTAGCGTTATTCCCCTGCTGGACGCAAACTCATTGGTCCGTAAATCACGCTCGCTCCATCGAGCAGCGCCACCTGTTCAACACCTTCGTCAAGCAGGTCTTGCCAGTTTTCACCAATCCAAGTTTCCGCATCGCCTTGTGTAGGAAATGCGGCGTCGTTGGCTGTTACTGATTCAACCGCTGATCCGTCTGCTCCTTGAGCCTGCCAAGTCCAGTTCATTTTTTTCTCGTTTCTACGGTTGATCTTCTAGGGGCGCGTTGTAGGGGAAACAGTCAATGCTGGATCCGTTGTCACGACATCACCAAGAGCAATATCGATGGCATGTAAAACATCTGCCGAGAGCACCACACCCGAGGCTTTCACATTCTCATGAACCTGTTCAGCGCGTGAGGCGCCAACAATTGCTGATGCAATATTGGGCTGGTTCAGCACCCAAGCAACAGCTAACTGAGCTGGAGTAAGTGAGAGTTCCTGCGCAATCGGCACCAGCCTCTGCACCGCGTTGAGCACGTCATCTCGAAGCCAACGGGAAATCATGTTGGCCCCACCATGTTCATCGGTTGCCCGCGACTGCGCTGGGGGTGGCTGCCCCGGCAAGTACTTGCCACTCAGTACACCTTGCGCAATCGGGGAGAAAACAATTTGTCCGAGGCCGAGTTCTTGCGAAGTTGGAACGACTTCTTCTTCGATCACTCGCCACAACATGTTGTACTGCGGCTGATTGGAAATAAGGCGATCAAATCCCATATCTGCCGCAATACGAATAGCCGCTCGAATCTGTTCGGCAGTCCATTCAGACACTCCGATGTACAGCACTTTGCCTTGACGCACCATGTCATCAAAGGCACGCATGGTTTCTTCTAAAGGAGTTTCAACATCAAAGCGATGGGCTTGATAAAGATCCACATAGTCAGTGTTCAGACGCCGTAATGAACCATTGATCGATTCCATCATGTGCTTGCGACTCAAGCCGCGGTCGTTTGCGCCGCGTCCCGTGGGCCAATACACCTTGGTGAAAATCTCAACACTTTCCCGGCGCCGACCACTCAAAGCCGCTCCAAGGACCGTTTCCGCCTTTGTTCCGGCATACACGTCAGCCGTGTCAAAGGACGTGATCCCAGCGTCTAGGGCTGCGTGGACGGTGGCATGGGCTGTTGAGTCATCGACCTGAGAACCGTGAGTGATCCAGTTCCCGAGGGTGATTTCACTGATCTTGAGGCCGCTACGTCCTAGGTATCTATGCTCCATAGGGAACACCATATGATGCGATCTACAACTTCATCCACGTACTTGAAATTCAGGGGAAGTCCGGTGAGATTCCGGCGCTGTCCCGCAACCGTGATCCTTAGGAAAACTAAGGCAAGTCGGAGCACCTGACGAGTACGAGCGGCTCCATCCGTCGAGGCAACGGAACGAGTCCCAAAACTTCTATGGATCTCTTCCATCGTTGTGTGGGCTTCTCGTTTCTTGGCCCGCTCACCGAAAGAGAATTACATGAAACACAAAATTGCCCAAACCATCACTGCAGTTGCAGTTTTGGGCATAACTACCGTTGGTGCTCTTACTCCTGCGATTGCCGTATCACACGATACCGGCCTCTTCGGCTCAACGGATCCAACGTATGACGGTGTTTATCGCCAGTCCCTAGCAATCTTGGCATTGCAACCACTGAACAAAGTGCCAGCCGAATCCGTCACCTGGCTCGCAGGACAGCAGTGTCTGGATGGCTCCTTCGAGGAATATCGTAATTCGATTCGTACTGCATGCGCCCAGCCTGATCCAGCGAAATTTACTGGTGCGGACTCGAATGCGACCGCCCTTGGCGCGATGGCACTTCGCATCGTGAAGAACTCGGCTGCAGCCGACAAAGCCATTGCGGTCTTGCTAACGAAGCAGAACAAAGATGGTGGCTGGGGCTACACCCTGGGTGGCGAATCCGATGTGAACTCCACCGGCTTAGTTCTTGCCGCACTCAACAGCGCACCAAAAACTTCAGCGCTTCGAAACGCCGGGAACAGCGCCCGGGGGTACCTCACCGCATCACAAATTCCCTGCACCGGAGCCGGTACCTTCGGTTTGCCGTACCAACCCAACGGCAAGGCAGACAATCTTGCTTCAGCGCAGGCACTGGTGGGAATCGCCGGAACACTGCCAGCCAACAAGCCAACGGCTTATGCAAGTGTGACAAAAACTAGCTGTAAGTCCGCATTGGTCAACAAGGTTGCTACCTACCTAAGTCAGACTCTGGTTGCGAGCAAGGGTGCGTTGAAGTCGGCACTTGATCCAAAGCAAACTGACTGGAACTCAACTGCATCGGCCGTTATCGGACTAGCCTCGTCGAAACAGGGCAAGCCTGGACTAGATGCAGGACTAGCTCAACTACAAAGCAACGTTGTCGAATACACCGGCACCGGTGCCAAATTTAAGGCGGCGGCAGGTTCGGGCTTGATCATGATTGCTGGACTCACAGGAAAGAATCCACAAGCATTTGGTTCCCAGAAGAGCGATCTGGTCGCCAACTTGCTGACCTCGATCACTAAGTAGGGCTTGGGATGCGTACACGTCAACGAACAGTCAGCGCTTTGGTGCTGGCAGTAGTTGGCATGTACGCATCTTTACTTTTCGCTAGCACTGCCCAGGCCGCTACTGCTTATCGCTACTGGACTTACTGGCAGGTTTCAAACTCGCAATGGATGTTTGCTCAGGCGGGGCCGGCTTCGACAACCCCAGCCAATGGCAGCGTTGAGGGCTGGCGGTTTGGAATTTCTTCGA
>WLNQ01000063.1 GCA_009699705.1 Actinomycetota bacterium
AGGTCGCCGTCTTCGTCTCGCCACCACATCAGAACAACGTCTACAACGTCATCGAAGTCCTCATCAACGAGCTCATCGTCAATGATGGCTTCAATCCCACCGCGCAGGGCTAGGTCGACATCTTCGTCAAACCCAATCTCTTGCACCGTCATACCTGGTTCGATCCCAAGACGAACGGCACGCTGACGTGCCACATCTTGATCCGCTGCGGCGGTCAACAGACTCTCCATTCATTAGGCCAAGGGGACCAAAAGTCCACTAGTGCGACGCTAGTTCACCGGACGCGGGGCCGATTGGCAAGTGGCAGGGCCGTAAAGACTCCGAAAAGTCCCCCAACTTTGGTTCCAAGGCCCCCCATACGCAAGGATGTAACCAGTTACACCACCGTCACTCGGCTAACCGGCGATCCCGGAATCCGACTAAGCGAAGGGTCCAAACAATGACACCCGCAAGTGACCGAGACGCACTGCTAGCCGGCGGCATGCCGACTCAGTACGTCGACGTTGATCCAGATGAAACTGCCGAATGGATTGATTCATTCGACAACCTGGCTATCAACGGTGGAAACAACCGTGCCCGCTTCATCATGTTGTCGCTGTTGCGGCGCGCAACCGAACGCAATGTTGGCGTTCCAAGCCTGCGAAGCACCGACTACATCAACACCATTGCTCCTGAAAAAGAACCCGCCTTTCCTGGCGATGAAGCGATCGAGCATCGCATCCGTCAGATCATTCGCTGGAACGCTGCGATCATGGTGCATCGCGCCCAACGCCCAGGTGTCGGTGTTGGCGGACACATCTCGAGTTACGCATCGAGTGCAACTCTGTACGAAGTTGGTTTCAACCATTTCTTCCGCGGTCAAGATCATGTTGGCGGTGGCGACCAAATCTTTTTCCAAGGCCATGCATCTCCCGGAATTTATGCGCGCGCATTCTTAGAAGGCCGCCTTACCGAAAAGCAACTCGATGGGTTCCGTCAGGAAACTTCAGGGCAGGGCTTGCCTTCCTACCCACATCCACGTTTGCTGCCTGAGTTCTGGCAGTTCCCAACAGTGTCGATGGGTATTGGACCACTCAACGCTATTTACCAAGCCCGTTTCAATAAGTACATCAGCAACCGCGGTATCAAAGACACCTCAGACCAAAAGGTGTGGGCCTTCCTGGGCGACGGGGAAATGGACGAAGTCGACGCCGTAGGCGCATTGACCTTGGCTGCACGCGAAGAACTCGACAACCTGGTCTTTGTGGTCAACTGCAACCTGCAGCGCCTAGACGGTCCGGTGCGTGGCAACGGAAAGATCATTCAAGAACTTGAATCGCTGTTCCGTGGTGCCGGCTGGAATGTCATCAAGGTGGTGTGGGGTCGCCAGTGGGATGATCTTCTAGCCGCCGACCGCAATGGCGCGTTGGTAAACCTCATGAATAAAACCTTTGACGGTGACTTCCAAACCTTCAAGGCTGAAGACGGTGCTTTTGTTCGCGAAAACTTCTTTGGTCGAGATCCAGAAACAGCAAAACTTGTTGAAGACTGGACTGACGAAGAAATTTGGGGCTTGCGTCGCGGTGGGCACGATTACCGCAAGATGTACGCCGCCTATGAAGCTGCAACCCAGGTCAAGGGTCAACCAACAGTGATCTTGGCTAAAACAGTGAAGGGCTGGACTCTTGGCTCGCACTTCGAAGGCCGCAACTCAACGCACCAAATGAAGAAGCTGACCCTAAAAGATCTCCTTGCTTTCCGCGATCGTTTAAACATACCAATCCCCGACAGTGAGATGGATCCTTATCTGCCGCCGTATTACCACCCCGGTCCAGATGATGAAGCCGTTCAATACATTCAACATTCGCGCAAGCGCCTGGGCGGTGGAGTTCCATCACGACGCATCGTGAATGAGCCACTCGTTCTGCCACCAGATAAGACTTACGAAGTTGCCCAGCGTGGTTCAGGTAATCAAGAAGTCGCCACCACGATGGCTTTTGTTCGAATGCTCAAAGACATCATGAAGGATCCAAACATCGGCCATCGGATCGTCCCGATTATCCCTGATGAAGCCCGCACCTTTGGCATGGATGCCATGTTCCCAACTGCGAAGATCTACTCGCCTCACGGGCAGCAGTACATGTCAGTGGATCGCGAACTCGTGTTGTCGTACAAGGAATCTGTTACTGGCCAGATCTTGCATGAAGGTATCAATGAGGCTGGATCTACTGCTTCGTTTACCGCTGCCGGCACTTCATATGCCACACACGGACAACCGATGATTCCGATCTACATCTTCTATTCAATGTTTGGATTCCAGCGCACTGGCGATGGCTTCTGGGCTGCTATGGATCAGATGACTCGTGGCTTTGTTCTTGGGGCAACTGCAGGTCGCACCACTCTTAATGGTGAAGGTCTTCAGCATCAAGACGGCCATTCATTGCTGCTTGCCAGCACCAACCCTGGCGTTGTTGCATATGACCCTGCATATTCGTACGAGATGGCGCATATCTTTAAAGATGGTTTGCGTCGCATGTTCGGCGAAGCTCCGGAAAACATTTACTACTACCTCACGGTCTACAACGAGCCATACCGACAGCCCGTTGAGCCAGAAGGTGTCGATGTTGAAGGCATCCTTCACGGTATGCATTTGATCAGCGAGTCACACGGTGAAGGGCCACATGTGCAGCTGCTTGCAAGTGGTGTTTCTGTGCCTTGGGCCTTGCGTGCTCAAACCATGCTGCTTGAAGAGTGGGGCGTTCATGCTGACGTGTGGTCAGTGACGTCCTGGAATGAACTTCGTCGCGATGGGCTAGAAGTGGATCGCTACAACTTCTTAAACCCTGAGTCAGAGCAACACGTTGCCTACATCACCAAGCGCCTTGCTGGCCGTCAAGGTCCTGTCATTGCAGTTTCGGACTGGATGCGCTCGGTTCAAGATCAGGTTCGCGAATGGGTTGAACAGCCATTCGTTTCCCTTGGGACCGACGGCTGGGGCATGTCAGACACCCGAGGAGCACTACGTCGACACTTCCTTGTGGATTCCGAATCCATCGTGGTGCAGGCCCTCACGATGCTCGGCAAGCAAAATCTGATCGAACGCGCCAAGATTGCTGAAGCGATCGTTCGCTATCAACTCCACGACCCAGCCGCTGCTTACGCTGGAAATACGGAAGGCTCCGGCTGACATGGTCAAAGATCCAAAGCGGTTCCTGCGCTACCTCGATGAGGAGCGTAAGGCCGCGATGCTTTATCGATCGCTTGCAACAACGATGTCAGGAGACCGCCGCGAGGCCTTGCTTGAACTTGCCGACATCGAGGATCGACATTCTCGGCATTGGATCGCGATGCTCACTGAAGCTGGGATCGAGGTGCCAAAAGCACCAACGAGCATGAACGAAGACGACGCGGCACTTGTACACCAGGCAAAAACTATGAACGTTGACGATGTTCTCGAGCATCTTGAAAGTGTTGAAACCGCAGCGAACTCGCTCTACGACAACGAACCTGACGCACCACAGTCGATGGTTGAAGATGAAGCCGCACATGCTGAAGCATTTCGCCGCATGCGTGAAGACAAAGAAAATGTACTGCCGATTCGCGGTGCAATGAAGGCTCCAGGCCCAGATCACATGGAGGCTTGGCACAGCACCGACACTTCCGGAAAAGCGCGCGCCATCGTGTTCGGAGTGAGCGACGGTTTGGTATCCAACACGGCGTTAGTCATGGGTTTTGCGGGAGCAAATCCAAATGGCAACACTATTTTGTTTGCCGGCCTTGCTGGATTGCTCGCAGGTGCATTCTCGATGGCCGCAGGTGAATATGTCAGCGTTGCAAGTCAACGTGATTTGTTCCAACGTGAGATTCAAAAAGAAGCCGAAGAGTTGCTGAATAAGCCCGAAGAAGAACAAAAAGAACTTGAGCTCATTTACCGAGCCAAGGGTGTTCCTCGTGAAGTTGCCGCGGCCACGGCTGCCCACATCATGCAAGACCCAAAGAAGGCCCTCGACACCCTTGCCCGCGAAGAACTCGGGTTAAATCCCGACGAGCTGGGTTCACCGCTCAAGGTTGCTTTCTCAAGCTTCGTTGCTTTTGCTCTTGGTGCCTCGATTGCCGTACTGCCGTACTTGTTCTTGACTGGAAATTCGGCACTTGTGTTGACCATCGTGCTCTCCACGGTTGCATTATTTGTTGTCGGTGGAGTGGTCGGAAGGATTTCTGGCCGCGGAATTGTGTTCTCTGCACTACGCCAATTTGCTTGGGGCGCCGGAGCCGCGATCGTGACCTTCGCTGTCGGCTCACTCATCGGCGTAAACGTCTAAACACGTGGCAGGAAAATTCCTGCCGGCTCGAATTAAACAATCGACCGGCGAACTCACCACTGCTGCAACGCAGCGCATGGAATCCGAGTTTCCTTGGTACCGCGAGCTCGGAGCGCAAGAACGTTCGTGGGTTGGTTTAGTCGCGCAAGCGGGTATCACTGCTTTTGTGGACTGGTATCGACATCCAGAACAGGTGGGTGAAATAACCGCTGGTGTATTTGGTTCGGCACCACGTGAACTTGCTCGAGTTATTTCGCTAGAACAGACCGTGTCGTTGGTGCGCACCACAATCGATGTTGTCGAAGAAGCCATTGAAGATATTGATGATCTTGAGACCCGTATTCCACTTCGTGAAGCAGTACTTCGATATTCTCGCGAAATCGCTTTTTCGGCTGCGGGTGTGTATGCGCGTGCGGCAGAAGCCCGCGGTGCCTGGGATGCGCGAGTAGAAGCACTTGTTGTTGATGCCTTCGTACGCGGTGATCTTGATAGCACCGTGCTCAGTCGAGTCAGCGCCCTAGGTTGGTCGGGCCAAGGTTCGGTGCTGTTGATTGCTGGGGCCCCTCCGATTGGTGAACCGGAGTTGGCATTGGCCGTGCTCCGCAGAGCTGCAGCCAATCACGGGCTCGACCTCTTAACTGGTATCCACGGAAACGTGATGCTTGCCATCATCGGGCGGGTAACCCAGCCATCACGCGTGGCACGCCTTCTTTCTGTCCATTTCGGGCCTGGTCCGATCGTTGCCAGTGATTCACTTGATGGTCTCGACGATGTACCAAAAGCGGCACGTTCAACCATGGCCGCACTTGGCGTCGCCGGCGCTTGGCCTGCGGCTCCGCGTCCGGCGATCACCTCTGATTTCTTGCCCGAGCTTGCTCTCGCCGGTGATCTGGATGCCAAATTGGCGCTGATCGCCGCTATCTACTTGCCACTGGCCGCGGAAGAAACCTTGCTCGCAACCGCCTCAAATTTCCTGGAAAGCAGCCCTTCTTTGGAGGCAACAGCTCGCACCATGTTTGTGCACGCCAACACAGTGCGCTACCGCCTGCGCCGAATAACTGAAATCACTGGGTACAGCCCAAATGAGCCTCGTGATGCTTTTGCGCTCCGAATGGGATTAACTTTAGGGAGAATTTCGCAGCTCGATCAGTGACCTGACTGCTGGTTCGTGTAGGAAATCGGCGAGATTCTCCCGATTTATCGGGTCGGAGTCGACTTTTTTTGTAGGAAACCTCTAAAATTGTGGTCGTGACATTGGCGGCAGTAACCACAACTAATCATCGCAAAAGCCGACAGGCTTAGACCGTGCTTGCAATCGTCGCTCCAGGTCAAGGCGCCCAGACTCCTGCAATGTTGCAAGCTTGGTTGGAATTACCTGGCGTATCGGAGCAATTGACTGAACTCAGCGTGGCAAGCGGAGTCGATCTCTTGACCCACGGAACGCTTTCGGATGCCGACACGATTCGCGACACTGCCGTTGCTCAGCCACTAATCGTGGCTGCAGGCCTTGTGTCATGGCAGGCGCTGAACTCCCCCGCCGCAGATGTCTTCGCCGGTCATTCAGTTGGCGAAATAACCGCTGCAGTTATGGCTGGGGTGTTGTCGCCAAGTAACGCTATGAGTTTCGTACAACTGCGAGGTTCCGAGATGGCGTCGGCCGCAAAGCTAGTTGCCACGGGAATGAGTGCGGTTCTTGGCGGCGAGGCTTCTGTCGTTGTTGCTAAAGCTGAACTTCATGGGCTCACACCCGCAAACATGAATGGTGCCGGTCAAATCGTTGTTGCTGGAACCCTGCAACAGCTTGATGCCTTTGCTGCGGATCCACCAGAAGGTAGTCGGGTCCGCCCACTAGCCGTTGCTGGTGCATTTCACACTGTTCACATGTCACCAGCGCTTTTCGCACTTGATGCCTTTTCATCGTCGATGGTTGCTCATGATCCGACTGCACCTTTACTATCGAATGCTGATGGCAGCGCCGTTGACACCGGAGCCGAAACATTGCGTCGCTTAGTTGCACAGGTGAGTAATCCCGTGCGCTGGGACTTGTGTATGGACATGATGGTTTCCATGGGTGTGACCGGGCTAATTGAGCTTTCGCCCGGCGGAACCCTCGTTGGCCTTGCTAAACGTGCAATGCCCGGCATCGCAACAGTTGCCGTGAAGAGTCCGGAAGATCTCGATGCGGCATTCGCATTGATTGCTGAGCATGGCGGAAAGGATTCGCAGTGACCGTTTCCATCAAGGTGCCTACGCCAAATGCGTTCACCCGCATTCTTTCTGTTGGTGCCTACAGCCCATCGCGAATCGTTGACAATGACGAAGTCTGCTTGAAAATCGACTCGAACAACGAGTGGATTGTTGAGCGCTCAGGTATTCAAGAACGTCGCTATGCCGCAGAAGACGAGTCAGTACTCGATATGGCTGTGAAAGCAGCCAAAATCGCAGTTGAGCGGGCGGGTATTGACCCCAGCGAAATTGGAGTGCTACTCCTTGCTAGTTGCACTTACCCTTACCTGACTCCCTCAGCTGCGGTGCAAGTTGCGGCACAGATTGGTGCGGTCGGTATCCCCGCGACAGATATTTCCAGCGCCTGTGCCGGCTTTTGTTATGGCGTTGGCATGGCCAGCGACATCATCCGCAGCGGTAACGCGAAATACGCGTTGGTCATCGGGGCCGAGAAACTCACGGACTGGTTTCTTGACGACGATCGTTCAATAGCCTTTCTTTTCGGTGATGGCGCCGGCGCCGTGATTATTGGACCTTCAGATACCCCTGGAATCGGACCGACGGTTTGGGGATCAGACGGCACTCAGACTGCCGCCCTTGGCATCGCTCCTTCTTTTATCGAACAGCGCAAGGACCCTGCAAACAACGTACCCATGTTGTACATGCAGGGACAAACGGTGTTTCGCTGGGCAATCACTGAAATGGCTCGCGTTGCTAAAGAAGCAGTCGACGCAGCTGGTATCACCGTTGATCAACTCGATGCCTTTATCCCCCATCAAGCCAACAACCGCATCACTGATGCACTCGTGCGCTCACTCAAGATTCCAGAACATGTGCATGTTTCTCGAGACATCGTCACTAGCGGCAATACCTCGGCCGCATCAATACCAATAGCTATGTCGCGAGTGGTAAGTGAAGGAAGTGCGCCCAGTGGTGGACTCGCACTCATCATTGGCTTCGGCGCTGGTTTGGCTTATGCAGCACAAGTAGTAACGCTCCCCTAATTTTCTCAACCCACATTACAAACAAAGAAATGAAAGGAAAGTCATGAGTGAGGACATCCTGGCCGGCTTGGCTGGAATTGTGAACGAAGTAGCAGGCGTACCAGCAGAGGACGTCCAGTTGGACAAGTCTTTTGTCGATGATCTCGATGTGGACTCACTGTCCATGGTCGAAGTTGTGATGGCTTGCGAAGACAAGTGGGGCGTAAAGATTCCTGACAGTGAAGTCAAGAACCTCAAGACTGTCGGCGACGCCGTCAAATTCATCAGCGCACACGTTTAAATCTAAGGCTTAGTGGGGGTCACACCCGTTGGGTTAGACCCCCACTCCCTTGCAAATACAAGTCGGTCTCGGAAATCAGGAGTACTAGCAATGACACGTAACGTTGTGGTGACAGGCATCGGAATGACTACGCCAATCGGTGGCGATGCACCATCAACATGGGCGGCTGCTCTTGCTGGAACTCCTGGCACGATTCGGTTAGGTCCCGACTGGGCCGCAGATCAGCCAGCTCAAATCGCGGCAATGATGAAAGTTGATCCTGCCGAAGTTTTGAAGCCTGTGGAAGTACGGCGAATGGACCGCTCCGAACAATGTGCGCTTATTGCGTCTCGCGAGGCCTGGGCTGACGCTGGTGCCCCAGATGTGGATCCGATCCGCTTAGGTGTAGTTGTCGCATCGGGTATCGGCGGCATTAACTCACTTATTCAGGCCTATGAGACCTTGCGTGACAAAGGTGCCGCTCGAGTTTCACCACACATGGTCACGATGATCATGCCTAACGGTCCAGCAGCAATGGTCGGCATTGAGGTTGGCGCTCGCGCAGGTGTGCACACGCCGGTCAGTGCTTGCGCATCAGGTGCAGAAGCCGTGTCATATGCAGCCAAGATGATCGAAGACGGTCGCGCTGACATTGTTGTTGCCGGTGGCACTGAAGCCTGCATGAATGGCGTAACCATGGCCGGTTTCGCAGCCATGCGCGCACTGTCTACTCGTAATGACGATCCTGCCACTGCCTCTCGTGCGTATGACGTTGACCGCGATGGATTCGTCATGGGTGAAGGCGCTGGCATTTTGATTCTCGAAGAAGAAGACCACGCTCGCGCACGTGGCGCAAAGATTTACGGGCGTTACGGCGGCTCGGGATTGACCTCAGATGGACATCACATCGCTCAGCCAGACCCAGAAGGTGCCGGCGCTGCTCGCGCAATCACGATGGCTTTGGCTGACGCCGACCTATCCCCTGCAGACATCATTCATATCAATGCGCATGCCACCTCAACCCCTCAAGGTGACTACGCAGAGTCCGTTGCCCTGCGCCGAGCACTTGGTGGGCAAGCTGATCACGCATGGGTTTCGGGCACCAAGTCGATGACGGGCCACTTGCTGGGCGGTGCTGGCGCGGTTGAATCAATCTTTGCGATCTTGGCACTTCGTGATCGTATTGCTCCCCCAAGTATCAACATTTTCAACTTTGATACTTCGATCGACTTGCAGGTCACCAAAGACGGTCCAGTGCAGTTGCCAGCCGGTGACATTGCAGCGCTCAATAATTCATTTGGTTTCGGCGGCCACGACGTGGCGTTGGTCTTTAAGAGCGTTTAGATAGCAGCGTCTAGATAACGTCGTGCAGCACGCGAACTGTTGAACCTTCGTGCGCGCAGCGAAATGACTCAAGCTCTTCATCCCAAGGCTCGCCAATCAATCGCGCAATTTCTTCGGCTAAACCTTCGCCGGTGATCGCTGCCTGCTGTAAGGCGGTTCGGATGCGCTCTTCGGCAACCATGACATCGCCATGTTCGCCAATGTCGGCTCGGAAAAGTCCAAGGCTTGGCGTTACTGAAAAGCGCTCGCCCGCCCGCTTAGGGCTCGCATCTTCAGTCACTTCGTATCGAACCTGCTTGAAGGCAAGAAGTGCGCTCGTTAATTTGGCACCCATACCTGAGGGGCCTTGCCAAAGAATTTCAGATCGCACTGAGCCAGGTGCAATCGGCTGCTCGCTCCAGTCCAATTTCACGTTGGTGCCAAACAGGCTAGTCAGCGCCCACTCCAGATGCGGACTCACCGCACGGGGGCAGGCATGAATAAACACCACTCCGCGCGCGTTGTGCGCCTCATGGGAGGTTGAATTTCCAGGCTTGGCCTGAATGTGCGTCGTCATCGAGCCTCCTTAGTAACCAGTCGCCTTCCCCAGCCACTGTTACTTCGAAGTCCATGCCAACGCACCCATGGTAACCGGTAAGGTTCATTTGTCGCGAAAGGCTCGCGTTATTAATTGCTGGAGGAATTCATGGCACTGGCATCCCCTGCCCCTCGCGTACTCGCTGATGTGGTTTCCCACACTTGGGCGCGAAATATCGCTCTGGTCGTCGCAGGAGCCGCTTTTGTGGGCGTAAGCGCACAAATTGCGTTTTACTTGCCGTGGAATGCTGCAGTTCCATTGACCCTTCAAACCTTTGCCGTAGTGCTCACCGGGGCAGCCCTTGGATCAGCTCGCGGAGTTTTGGCCATG
>WLNQ01000064.1 GCA_009699705.1 Actinomycetota bacterium
CACGCCAGTGATCTTGCTCTTGTCGAGCTTGAAGCCTGGCCCGCTTGGCACCGCTCCAGCCCACCACGCCAACGCCGTTTGTTGAAGCGCATATTCCTCTTTGCCCAACGCATATGAGTCCTCCGCGTTTCCGGTTGCGTAAATCTTTCCGGAGTCATAGCGCAACTGCATGCCGCGTGTATCCCGGGCATGATCTGCAAGGTACTGCGCGGCGTGCGTGTCAGGAGCCGAATAGATCGCTGCGAATGAATCCACACCTGTGAAGGTTGCTGGCCGGCGAGTGCCCCACGACACCCCCTGTGGGTAATAAATCTGACCGCCTGGCTTGTAGACGATTCCACCCGGTGCTGCATATGGGGGAGATGGAAAATCAACCACTGCCAATGACCGATAGATGATGTCGGCATTAAAGAAGACTGCTTCTGGCACGCTCTGCCCGGATACGCGAAGCATGCTCGCGGCCCACCAAAGGTTCTGAACATTTTGCTGATAATCCGGGTTGATGATGTTGTGGTTGGTTATGGTGCCGTCTTCGTTGGCGTTTGTGCCTGGCAATTGCTTTGACACATTGATTCCGTTAACGCTCGTGTTGTCTTTAAGATCACTTGGACGAGCAAAGGCCGCGATCGAGAAACCAACCAGGGCTCGGCGCCACGTTTGCGCTTGCTTGGCTTTAGGCATCATTGCCAGAGCAAGGGCGGGTGTGGTGAGATCCCATGACACTTCATCGGCCTTCGAGTTGCCCGGTGAATACTCCTTGCCATCGCGATCCTTGAAGTAATGCGGGCCTCGTGCTGCAACTGCGTCGGCTTCATGCTCGACCATTGCAGCGACGTAGCCTTTTTCCTGCTTACTTAATTGCGGCCACAACATCCAGCCAGCTTGACCAACCGTTGTTGCCCACAGTGCAGACTGCCAGGTGGTTCCCCACCCACCGGGTGTCACTGCATCATGCTGGCAAGACAGCGATCGAATTTGCCACTTCGTGTACGCCAGTAATTGCGCCCGAGTGATGTTCTGCTCTTTCTTCCAATTCGTCGTGGTCAACATGATCGCGCCCGCAAGGGTCACGTTTGCAGAACGACGAACTGATTCTTCAATCGTCTTGTGAATGTTCAGCACGTCGTAGTAAGGGTATGGCACTTGAGTAACCAAGCGCTTCGTGAGGTCGTTGGTTACCGAATAGCGCAAGCCATCTTGAACGGTTGCCAAAATCTCGGGCATACCTTGCTTCTTGACGTTGCCTGTCAACTTCGCTGGCGGAATAACTTTGCTCGCCAGAGCTATTGCGCGCTTTTCAGACACTGGAGTTGCTGTTGGGCAACTCTCGATGCCCGTTGCTCGCGAACCTACAAGGGGAGTGAATCCACTTGCGACCGGGAAGACAGTGTTCGTGGTCTTTGTCAGTTTGAACAGCGACTTACTGAAAATCCACGTGGTGTTATCGCGCACTACACCTGGGGTGTCTTTGCCATCTGAATTCCAGTCGCCGGCAATCGGCACATCAGTTACCAAACCAAAAGGGAAATTTACGAGCGCGAACTTTTCCGCGGGATGTAGTTCGATACTCGCACCAGGATCAAGCTTGATGTCCTTCTTCTTGATAATTCCTGGAATCTTCAAGGTCCATGTGCCGTCAGGGTGCACGACGCCTAGATCATCAATACCGTCGCCGTTCCAATCGCCAACAATCGGCTTATCACCTTGAGCGCCGAACTGGTCCGTTTGATTTTTTTCGCCATTGAACTGCCATAGCCATGTTCCGTTGCGAAAAAAGCCAACGTCAGGTTGTTTGTCTTTAGTGCGATCACCAACAACAGGAATATCTCCTGATTGGCCCGCGAACATCGAGATGGCCTTCCACTGCGGCGATCGACCAACCACGGTGTCTGTGGCATACCAAACGCCATCGCTATAACGCCCTGGTGTTGCAATGCCATCGCCATTCCAATCAGCCATCAGCGGCGTGCCACTGGACGTTGACGCAGTTGCATGAATGGCTGCAGCACGCATCCGAGGACTTGACCCAATAACAAAGGCTCCCGTGCCAAGATTTCCAGCAGCTGGTACCGACACCACGTGCTTGCGAATGACATATTTTGAAACAGTTTGTGGCGTTGGCAACGTGGGTGCAGGTTGGATGCGCAACGTTGGGGCGGCGTCGGCTGGTACCAGAGTTGCGAAGACCGCCATTGCGGAACCAATCGCCACAACAGTTGCTTGAGCCCGCCTGTTACGACGGTGGGGGGAAGAAGGCATTACAGCGAGCACTCCTGACATAACAATGAGGAACGCATCGGCACTCTGACCAAGGTGACCTGATTCGGTAATTGATTCTCTAATTCTTGTAGATGCTGTCCGCTAATTGATCGAAACCACATCATTGCCAAATCAACATTCGGCCTACTTGCCAAATAATCAAACACATACTGCTGGGCTTGGGCCTCATAAGGGAAAGCCGGCAAACTCAAATAGAACGTTTGCTGATCTTTACTCATGACACCACTCAGCGAAGCAAGCCAAAGGTTTGGCAGATTGCCCGCGCCGTCCCACATCATTGGCATTGACGTTGCATACGGCTTCGCAGCCTCAGCTGAATTTACGATTGCTTCACCGACGAGGGAGTTGTTCACGCTCTCAATACGCTTCTGTCCAGCTTGAATACCGGGTGCCCCGCTTGAAACCCACACCACAGCTATGGCGACTGCCGCTACTGCGCCGGATAACACCACCGTCTGAATTTTTGTTTTGGTTACCAACGTTATGACAAAGACCAGCGCAATTGCTAAAAGCGCTGCGTATGCCGGTGCGGCAAACAGCAACATGGCATCCAAGGTCTTCAGAACGTAGTAACTCTCAAACCAACCTTTGCCTGCTTGCACCGCCCCGAAAATCGTGATGGCAAGGAAAGGCAATATTGCGATTGTTGTTCCAGCCGCCGCTATCGCTGTCGTGACCTGTCGGCGCTTAACTAAATAGGCAGCGATGAGGGCCAAGATTATCGGTGCTGTAATCGCAGCAACCATGTTGAACTCGACCATGCCTGAGTTCACGGCGCCAAGATCTTGGGTGAATCCGCCCGCATCTTTGCCAGACACATTCACAATCGCCTTCGTCTGCAAATATGTGGTGCCGCTGATCAGCAGCACAGTTGCTACTGCCCAAGCAATGCCTACCCACTTCGTTTTCTTACTTAGAGCGAGCAGCACCACCACACCTGCGGGTGCGATACCCAGCACAAGTGGTGTCCACAATCCAATGACGGCGAGGGCGCCTAGCGGCACGAGCAACCAACCGATACGTCGAGCGTCTTGCAGACTACGACTACTGAGGTAAGCAGTGGCTGCGGTGATGGTGACAGCCATCGCGAAGTTGGTGAAGCCAGCGTTGAAGAGGCTTGCCGGGCTTCCAAGGAGGGCGAAGAGTGCGAACAGGGCAATGGCAACTAGAGGTGCGACCTTGTCGACAACTTCTTTTCCAGGAGTCAGGGCCTTGGCCAGCCGCTTGCTGAGGTCTTGGGCAATCCAGGCAAGCGTGCCCATGCATAAGGCGAAACTCACTGCCATGTGTTGCACATATGGTGCCAATAACTGAATGCGATCCAGTTTCACCGCATGTGTTGCATCAGTAACTAAGGCCCAGAGGGTGGTATGCAAGCTTGGGTACCACTGATTCCAAGCGATCGAACCGTCAAGGGTTGGCCACGCGGTTTTCCCCACTTCATAAGTGTTAGCAAACGGCACGAAGTGACCTTGGTTATCCCAACCTGTGAAAAACAATCCACTGACTATTCCATAGGGACCCACACCTCGGTAGGCACTCATCAACCACAACGCGATGACACCAGTCAATGCAGCGATAGCGAAATCAATAGCTCGTGGTTTCGGAATTGCTGCATATTTCTTCAACTTAGGAATCGATCGCAATATGAATGCAATAAGCAACAAGGAAACGAGCCCAATGCGTGCACTCGTCGCAGTAACGGGTATCTCGCTACCGCGTGGAATTGTGAGTGCCACAACTCCTGCGATCAACACCACGCTGATAATTGCTCGCTCAGAAATACTCTTGCCCCAAGGCGGCAGCAGTGCAAACAACACCGCAGTCAAAACAAACCCTGCTGGCGGCAACAACCACAGTGCACCTATGGCGATGACGGTGATGCCACCCAACGCGAGTTCAGATCGCTGAACCCCAAGCTGAACCCCAAGGCTGCGTGCCATTAGTTGTCCTTCGAGAGCGCGATTGCAACTTTGACCGTTCGGTCTTGAACAGCACTCACCTCTGCGGTGCGTCCATTGACGGCCATTCCATCAGTCTCTACCGGGGAGTAACCATCGGGAGCCGTCACGCGCACAGTGATGGTTGATGCCTTAAATAAAGACTGTGGATCTGCCTGCAAGGAGTAGCTCAGGTTTCCATTTTTCCCGAAAGTGCCGGCAGGTAAGTCATAACTTTGCGAGACAGTTGACGACGCTTGTGGCGCAGTCCAACCGACTACTCGTACAAGTTTTTGTCCGAAACCATCATCAACGTAACCCTTACCGAGTTGTTGATGATCCTTGAACGGTCGCACGGCAAAGCCAGCGGGGTAGATCGTTTGCATATTGGTAGCGTCGTTTGGCACATACATGATGTAGGCCGACTTCAACCAACTTGTTTCATAACCAATGCGCTCAGGTGGGCCCTCGGGACGATCTGCTGGAGTTGCATTCGTCAAGATCACATCTTGTGTGACATGCGCAGAACCATCAGCGCGAATCGCTGCATTCACGACAACCTTGCGCTCTTGGAAGACATCGACCTTGCTCTGATTTCCATTTTGGGTATAGACGGCTGACCAGTCTCCCGACTGTGGCGCAGTAACACTTCCACCAGCGCCGCTTCGCAAAACTACTGATTCAAACTCAGGCTTTGCCATCCACACCTGGAAGTGACGCCCAGGCGCAGTCTTGGCCATTGCCTTTGCTGCAGTGACAAGTTCGTCGCCACTGAGAAGTTTGGTGAGCAACTGATCCAAGAGTTCTTGGTTTGCCTTCTGGCGAGCCACCGCATCTTCTTGACCGAATTTTGCATAAGCGTCGATCAACAAAATCTGGCCAAGCTTGTCGCCCGTTACTTCGCCATATGCCGGCGACTGAATTGGACCCATTGCATTGAGCACCGAGCCAATTGCTGTGAGGTCAATGGTGACAACGCCGTCAACAACGGGGTAGCTGCCACCTTCCCAGGCGCCTGCCATTTCACGTGCGCTGAATTCCAAGTTCGGGTGAGTGTTTGCAACAACCATCGGACTAAAACGCGGATTGACATCAAAGAATGGGTTCGCAGCTGGACCCCACCACTTCACGGGTGCGTTCAACGGCGGAAAGAGTTCGGTACTTGTCTGGCCCTTAATTGGAATTGTGATTCGACCTTGATCGAACTCAACAAGAATCAGTGTGAGTGGAGCACCGCCGGCTGCACGCATCTCGGCTTGGTTACCAATCGCGATGAGATAACGACGCGGCCCGTTAGCGCCGAGTGCATCTGGCAATTGAGGAGCCAGATCAACCAGTGCCTTCATCGCGTCTTGAATAGGGGCGATCGTGGTTAAGGCTTTGGCTTGAACGGAGGCCAATGGACCCGACAGCGGACCATTTGCCTGCACCGCGAGAAGATTGTTGTAGGTCGCTGAAATACCAAGATCGATCGACTTCACTCGCGGCGGCAATGCCTTCAAAGCGACGACATCAATCGCCCCGTCATTGAAAATCTTTGCATTGCCTGACTCACCGGAAAGGTCACCGAACAGGGTGAGCATGTCATCCGTGCTTGCAGTGATGTTTTCAACGGCGTCAGTCAGGCGTTCCCAGTTATGAACGGCAGAAGAGATGCCCGGCACGTATCCCAACACCGTCATATTGAACCCGTGTGCTGAGTCAACGATGTGGGTGGAAGCACTCTGCGCCTGCGCGAGATCGGCCTGCGCTCCGACATATTCGCCAGCAGAGATCTGATTCGCAACCCCGGTCAGGCTGGTTTGGTAACTGCGAGCTCCCACTCCCAGGGAAGCCAACGAAGTGAAAATCGAGACTTGGAGCCAGATGACGAAGATTCCGACGGCTACGCCCGCACTTATCCCAAGCCAGATGCGGGGAGTAAGTCGGGACACTTAGAGAGTATAGGTAAGAAATCACCCCATTCTTTGAGGCCAAGCCCACCTGTAACCGGATCGATATGCGAGACAGCGAGCAACCAGCGCTCCGCATAGACCAGATCTACGCGGATCCGTGCATTGAGAGGGAATCCAAGATGGAGCGAACGCCATCGACGAACATGGGCAGATCGTCGATAGCTACGGCGTAAATAACATCCAGATCTACTGACCAGTAGCCGTGAACGATCCTGTTGCGCAAGCGAATGGGCTGATTCCACGGAACTTGCGGATGCTCAGCGCGCAATTCATCAGAAAGTTGCCCAACCGCCTCACCCACAACCGTGAGGTTCCAAAGAAGGGCATCCCTTGCATCCAAATTGACGGCCAGTGACTCCACCGTGTGACGTGCGGCTATCTGGGTCGCACGGTTCGCTGCTGTGATGATCTCTTCCAGCAGCAGGAGTTCACGCCGCATAGATCACCTGCGCCTGGTTCAGTACCCGGGAACGAAGACGCGGGTGTAAGGCTTTTTTGCCTACGAGGTCCACCGGGCGTCCGAGCAAATTCTCGAGTTCATCCGAAAAATCATTGATCGCCCAACCAAGTCGGACACCTTCTTTGAGTGTGTACAGCACATCAATATCGCTGTCAGGGCGAGCAGTACCGGACGCAACGGAACCAAAGACCGCAAGTTCGGCTACGCCATATCGATCGCAGAGTTCGGCAAGCGCGCCTTTGTCGACCAAAAGGCTGATCTGGCTATGAGTTGAACTATCGGGCAACTCAACGCGCAACCGCACTCCGGTGATGCGCAAAAGGTCAAAAACTCGAGTGAGCGCGAGGGAATCCTTGCCGGTTTCAAGCTCGGAGACGTAGGCCTGGCTCGTGCCAAGTTCCGCTGCAATCTGGCTCTGACTCATTCCCCGGGCTAGGCGAGCCTGCCGCAGGAACCTGCCTAATTCTTGAGGGCTCGATGCAGTCTCATGGGGTGCCATTGCCTAAATATATGCGAATAACCTGATAACGGGAAGTATTATCAGTTTTCATACGTCATTTATCTGATTTTTACGATAAACCGGTCGGTCGCGCTACCAGCCGGGCTAGTACGCGCCATCCCCGACAAGAACGGCTTTGACCGTTTTGGCCATGATCACCAAATCTAGGGCTGGCGACCAGTGCTCGACATAGTCCAGATCCAGGCGCATCCGCTCATCCCAGTCCACTTCCTTGCGACCAGAAACCTGCCATAGGCCAGTTAAGCCGGGCTTGGTCAGATGGCGACGATGGTCGGCATCGCCAAGTAGCGGCAATTCATCAACGAGCACTGGGCGAGGTCCAACCATCGACATGGAGCCGATCAGCACGTTGAAAATCTGTGGCGTTTCATCGATCGACCAGCGACGCAGAAATCTGCCGAACGGGGTAATTCGTGGATCTTTGCGATAACGCGTGGTGATGTTTTCATCTGGATTACCGATGATCGAATCACGATGCTTATCTGAACCCATATACATCGAACGGAACTTGGCAACCGTGATGAGTTCACCACCTCGGCCAACTCGTTCTTGCATGTAGAAAATTGGGCCTCGGCTGGTGAAGCGCACACCGATCGCAGCAACAATCATGAAGGGCAAGAAAACAAAGAACATAAACACACCAGCGCCAATATCGAAGGCGCGTTTGATCGCACGCTTTGGACCGGTGAGATGCGGTTCATCAAGATGTAACAGCGGTAGGTCTGCAGCCATGCGCATACTTACTCGCGGACCGGCAACATCGCCAACAGCTGGGGCTACCAAAAGATCGACGCGCGGCCCTTCTAATCGCCACGCAAGACGCTGAACAACCCGAGGGCCAATCGCTGGAGACCCAGCAATAGCAACGGTATCTGCGTCACCTAGTGCAATGAGCGCCATGATTTCATCGAGCCAAGCATCGAGCGCATCTTCGCTGATATCTGCGTCGGGTTCTTGCACGTCATCGACCACCGTGAAGCCAGCTACCGGATCACGATCAAGCATGTCAATGACTTCAGATTTCTGAGGCTCAGCACCAATCACGATAGTGCGATGCAAGAAGTGGCCGTAACGACGCTCATGGCGAAGCCACGCGCGCAACGACCAACGCACAATGAGCAGCAGGGTGAGACCGACAACAAAAGTTATGAGTACGAAACCGCGAGAAAGATCAAGCTTCAAGGCGAACACGACAATGGCTACCGCGCCGAACACCGTTGCGGATGCAGAAACTACCCGTTTGAATTCCTCGGAACCCACACCAAGAATTCGGGTGTCATACGCACCGCGCAGCGCCATCACTGCCATCCAGGCAATAACGACGATGACGACCAGTGAGACGTAAGTGGGGTTATTGATCTCTACGTTAAATGGGATCGCCCAGCGCAGGGTAAATCCGGTAACCCCGGCAACGACGATCGCAACGCAGTCCAAAATCACCGCACGAGTGGCGTAAACCCGAAGGGGATCTCGCCTCAAATGGGGGCGGTCACGACGTGAATGGGCGCTGGCCCAACCGATGCGAGCTGGGGTGCGCAGGTGGGAAGTGGCAGCAGAAGGCACCGAACCGTTCTCGGTAACTTCGTGACTCATGACACCTCCTACGTATGGGGCTAGGTATAGGGAAGGCTAACAGCGACAAGTAAAAGCGGGCGTCACCTCAAGAGGGACGCCCGCTTTTTATACTTTTCTAGGACTGCAGGTAGATCCGAACGGGAATCTCAGTCAAGGTTATCTGAGTTCCGCCAGCCACCTGTGAACACTTCGCTGAAGGATCACAGAGCAGGGTGCTGCCTTCAGGAGCGGTGTAAGCAGCCGTTCCTGTTTCAGCCCAAGCAACCACTGACTTTTGGCCGGCTCGGGTGAAGTTACAGACCACCGTGTCACCAGTTTGGGTGCAGCCTTCGAAACTCGAACCAACAACCCAATTCTCGAGTGCGAAGAATCCCTGCTCAGCCGGAGCGCCTGGGTAAGCCTGAATGCCAAGAAGCGCGTACGGCTTCTGGGTCCAGATGTACCAGTACGAACGCTCAATGCCATAGCGAAGATTGTCGATGTAGGTGCGAACTACCCAACCGGCTGCCTTGTCCCCCTTGATCTTGTTGGCAGGCAGTGCACCTGGGCCAGCAAGTCCATAGTTCAACTCGGTATCCCAAACAGGAATAGTTGCAGGTGCACCTGCGGCAGTGATGGCCTTTTTCGCCATCGTGATCAAAGCGCCACGAGCAACTGGATCACCATCAGCCTTTGGATACGTATGCATTGCAAGCACATCGATTGGCCAACTCAACTTCGCGAGTTCAGCCAGGTACTTGACGTAGAAACCATCAAAGGCTGACTGCAACCGCAATGAGGGTGAAGCTGAAACAACCAACGCCGCTGGATCATTTGCCTTGATGATGTCGTAGGCACGCTTAGTCATGTCAGCCATTTGTGCAGGTGTTCCGTTGTAGAACATCTTCAAGTTTGCTTCGTTCCAAATTTCATACGATGAAATACGACCTTTGTAACGCTGCACGACCTGAGTAACCCAGTTGTCCCAGTCGGCCATA
>WLNQ01000065.1 GCA_009699705.1 Actinomycetota bacterium
GCTCAGAGCTATTTCGCGATACTTTCCGGCTCCTACCGAAGTCTTCGTGGTTGATGACTCGCGGGCCAGGCGTCACTCGTCAAATGACTTTCAAAAGCAACTCTCACTGCAAATCAAGGCAGTGTCGCAAGGCGGGGATGCTAAATACCTACGAATGCCTCAGCACTTACATTTGCTGCGCCGAAAGCAATTTCCAAATACCAAGAGACCATTAAGTCGATCTGCTTCAGTTCGCACCGCAGATAGCGTTCAATACGGGCTAGGGCATCTAGACCAATCAAGACCAATAATCATGCTTGATTCGGACATGCTTCCAATCTCGACATTTGATCCAATGGCCTATTTTCAAGATGCGCCAGTTTGGTACCTTCCTCAGGCCCGCACGGTGAACGGCGCCGATGTTGTTTACCCCTGGCCAGGAATATTCTTCAAGAATGACATGCATCCCGATGCGATTGGAAGCATGAATTGGGATTGCGACATCGTCGACGGAGTCGCGCTAGACACCGGGGGTGCCATGCACGCTTGGCTCAGGCAATCGGGTTCGCTGGCGAGGGAAATCGTTGGACTTCACAGCGGACGTTGGAAGTGGCATGAGGATGCACCGGATCTACCCCGTTCGCTTCATGAATTTCTTGATTTTGATGCAGAAACGAATGGTGGCACTCAATTTTCTGAGCTGTTTTTAGGCTCCTTTCTGCATATGCGAGCTGGGAGCAATTGGAACGGCCAAGCAACTTCGATATACGAGCATCGACGCTTACTCTTCATCCAGGGGATCAATCAACTCTAACTTCATCCCCGCTACATTGGTTTTGTGAATCCGCTAGGTCAACCGACATACACAGTTGTCACCTGCCATTTCGGCGATACGTTTTGGATTGAACACATGCTTAAGCAGATCGATGCCTTAAGCGGCCCAGAAATAGTAGACGTTATCGTGGTCGATCAAAGCCGCCTGACTTCGACATTTCTTCAGGGACTCCCTCGAGTTTCAGAAGTTATCTCCTTCCCTCTCGACGAAGATCAAGCTGCAATTCTTGGGCACGATCACCCATCCTCACTCAATAGAGCTCTTCGCCAGATAAATTTCAGGACTTCACATGTGTTGGTGATGGATTCGGATTGTTTTCCCATAGATGGTTCGTGGATAAGCCACCTTCAAAACGTGACACTCGCCAGTGACCCATCGTACGGAAGTCTCTCCCACCCATGTCTTATGTGTTTTCCCGTTTCGTGCGCGGCCTCTTTGGATTTCTCACAAGGAATCAGCACCATCGGCATCGATACAGGGCGGTTGGTTGCCTTGCAGATTTCCCAATTGGGACTGCCGATCAACTGGGCAAAGCCTACTGTTGCCAATCACGGATACCGGGGTCACTATTACCTCGAGGGCAGCACCTACCACCATGGTTCTGCTTCGTTCGTCTCATCTTCGGATCCCCGGCTCACTCGTCAAGTGGATGCCCGGCGGGAACAGTCATACAAAAAGAAGATAGCCGCTGGTAACTATCATTTTTCGCTCCTAGACCTCTTGGGTTACAAGCTCGCTGGCCTTCGTCGAAAGATCACGCGCGTACTCAAGAAAGCGCGATAAAAGCCACGCGCCAAAATTTTGCTGGACTAACACGCATTCGAATTCGGATAGATGGCATCATTCCCATATGAATCCAGCCTCACAGCCCATCTTGGTGGTGATGGACTATCGCGGGGGAAACAGATTCCAGCGCTGTCTGGATTCGATTGCGACTTCCGAGCAATTTTTCTCACGTATCGTGATTTCGGTTACTGCTGAATTGGATTCCGAAGATATTCAAACAGCCGAGCAATATAAGCGTGAGCATCCCAACTCCAAGGTTGAAATAATTTGCACTCAAGTCGAGCTGCCAACGATGCAGCATCAAGCCTTTTGGGTGGACTATCTCAAGCGAACCGGAGTGCACAATTCCGACTGGATCTACTGGCTTGCTTATGACGATCAGGTTCACGCATCAGGCATCGAACTACTTCTCGATGCTGATGGCTCTTGGCCTCTAGAGCCTGGCACTGCCTACTTTGGGCCTTGGGCGATGCGTCACGAAAAAGCAGATGAAGTCCTTACAGGAACTTGGCAAGAACCGCTTGAGTCGTGGACATCCTTTCCCGAATCGGGCCCAACGCGCTTATCTGTCATCTCCTGGATCGCCCGACAACTCAAGCAACCCACTTATATGCAGATGTCTGGATCCGTCTGTTCATTTGAGAGCTTCTTGCAAGTCCGTACTGGTCGACCGCGTAAAAAGGGTCCGATGCGAATCGAGATGGCCGTGGCCTCCGCGACTTGTAATACCCAGGTCGCCGAGTTTGCAGAACCGATCAGCATTATTTATGGGCGTCCTAATTCTGATCGCTCCTCTTATGGATCATCGGCCCGCAAGGAAGACAAACATCTCGTTCTTTGGCTTGCGAGATTCGCACTCGCTCATCCAAGTTCAATACCCAGTTTGATCCGACAATCCTTTGCCATTGCCGTGCGCCACTTAGGGATCGGGGCTGGATCCGAAACAAAAGTTGACGAGGCTTGGGTCGTACGCGGGGTAGTGAAGCCATGAAGGTGCTACACGTCAGTACATATGACGGAAATGGCGGAGCCGGTCGAGCTGCATTCGCATTGCATCAAGCAATGGCTGCCGCAGGCATCGATTCAAACATGCTGGTTGCCCAAAAGAGTTCAAGCGATCCGCGGGTGACTGAGCTTCAAGGGCGCCACAAATTCACGTGGAAAGCTGCGCAATTCGCAGATCGCAAGATGTGGGATCTGCAAAAGTCACAAAATAAAACTTGGCGATCACCCGCACGGTTCGGCGCGCTGAGTGCTGATGTGATTAACGCCTCCGACGCGGATGTGGTGAATCTGCACTGGGTCACCAATGGTTTTCTTTCTATCAAGGAAATCGGTCGAATCTCGAAACCAATCGTGTGGTCGTTGTATGACATGTGGACCTTCAGCGGCACTGAGCATTACGGTGCCGATTCACTTGATGCTCGCTGGCGCTCCGGTTACACGCCGTCTAATCGCGTTGCTGGCGACAGTGGCTTTGATTTAGATCGGGCTACCTGGAACCGTAAAAAGAAGTTTTGGAAGCAACCCATGCATCTTGTTCCTGCCAGCAGTTGGCTTGCAGATCGTGCGGCACACAGCGAGATTGCACATTCATGGCCAATTACACGCATTGCGCATGTGATTGATACCAACATTTTTTCGCCAATGGATCGATCTCTTGCACGTGCTCGGCATTCACTGCCCACAGGTGTTCCACTCGTGCTCTTTCTTTCATCGGCCGGCATCGCTGATCACCGCAAGGGGTGGGAACTTCTTGAAACAGCGATGACACAGGTGAAGTCTGCTTTTCCATTAGTTGAACTTTTTGTTGCTGGCCCGGCCACACCTGATTACACGCATCTCGATGGCATTCCCATCACTTGGATTGGCCAAGTTGAAGGTGACGAAGCGCTGCAATCGCTGTATGCGGCTGCAAATGTGGTTGCGGTTCCAAGCAAGGAAGACAACATGCCGCTCACTGCGATGGAAGCGCAAAGCGTTGGTGTTTCCGTGGCTGCTTTTTCAATTGGCGGTCTGCCAGACATCGTGCTTGATGGCGTTACGGGAAGTCTTGCGCCAGCTTTCGATGTGTCAGCACTAGCAGCCGGAATTGTTGATTCACTCGGTGCTGCTGGTGTCAGCCAAGGGTTAGCTGCGCGCTCACATGCGATTGAAACCTGGTCACCAAAGGTCGTTGTTGAAAGTTATCTCGAGGTTTACCAACAAGAAATTGCTCTTGCCTCAAAGAATTAGGATGACTTCGCTCGTCTTCTATTGAGATACGTATGAGCTTGGCCCAAAATTCCTCGCCAGGTTGCCCGAAAGTGATGCTTACGCGTCCAACGATCAGCACGGTGATCGAGAGCGACTTCAACTTCTGCGGTTGGAATGCTGATCGCAGTGATCGGCTGCAGTTCATTTCGGTCAACGAGAGTATGAGTTGCAGTCTCGCCAAAGCCGATGTTTTCAATCAAGTTCACATTGCTCGTTGCAGTGAGTTGATGCGAAACCATGCTGGCCAATACGAACTGGCCATCCCAAGTGTCAACTTCTTTACGGGCAAGTAATTCAAAGGTGCTGGCCCAGTAGACAGCTGCCGGAAGTGAATAACCTGAGCGCGCCCAAAGCTTGTTCGGTGGCAGCTCGTGTCGCCAGCCAGCAATATCGAGTTGATGTTGCTGCCAGGATCTGCGCCACGTTGCCCAGCCCCAGATGTGTGGAACTTGCGAGAATCGATATGGCTGTTCAGGGTGAGACTGCGCTTCAGGCGGTACGAAATTGCATCCAGAAATTGCGAATACTCGATTGTCGTTTTCATAGCGGTCCAGCAATTCGCTGCAGTATGGGAAGAAACTTGAATGCGGAATGATGTCGTCTTCTAAAATAATTCCACGTTCTTCATTCTCGAAAAACCAACTGATTGCGGTTGAAACGCCTAAGCCGCAGCCCAGATTGGCTTCTTGAAAGTTCGTTTGCACTTCGCAAGGCCAATCAATGCTCGCAACAAGTTGGCGGCATTCTTCAACTCTTGCTTTTTCGCCTTCCCGATTTTCACGAGCACCGTCAATTGCTGCGTAGATCTTGCTAGGCGCTATTTCGCGGAGCCGGTTGATCAGAACCAATAAGAGATCTGGGCGATTAAAGCCAATGATCAAGATTGGTTCACTGGTCACGATTCTCGCGCTCTTCCTGAATCTCTTGACGTAGCAAGGCAACTTCTTCGGCTAGCCGTCGAATGCGCATCTCGTGGCGGCTCAGTTCATGGCTGAGTTGCACACTTACAAGCACCAGCAAGACTGCGAGCACGAAGAACACAAGGTTCACTGGATAGGCAACGCCGAGTTTGGTAGCAACCCAGTTCAGTGAGTCTGGAATGAGTGCGAAAACTAATGCGACACCGGAAAAGAAGAGCCACAGCACCGCATACTTTTCTCGAAGCGCACCTTTTCGAAGCATGTTCAAGACAAAAAGAAACGTGAGTACTGCAGTGATGCCGGCCAAGATGTTTGCGGTCATGCTGTGTCACCTCGTGGCGTTTCCCGTGAACGAGTCGCGGTCGCGATGATTGCCAACGTTGCGCGTCCTAAATACAAAGCTGACCAGATTGCGTTCTTGCTTGGTCGGCCCGCTTGGCGAAAATACATCGTGACCGGAGTCTCTTTGATCACGAGTCCATTACGAATCGCTATTGCCAACGATCCAACGGTGTCACCGAGGTAATCAGCGGGGTAATCGACAGCAAAGAGCTCGATCGCCTTTGGTCCGGCACTGCGAAAGCCTGAGGTCGGATCAGAAATCTTGCCCTTATTCATTCGACTCAGTGACTTTGACAGCAAAATCATGGCCCAGCGGCGCGGGCCGCCGATGTCATAAGTGGAATCCGGGTGAAAGCGGGTGCCCACCACCACATCCGCATCAGCGAGGCCATTGAGCACTCGATCGAGGTCTGCCGGGTCGTGCTGGCCATCGGCATCAACCTGAACCATCGCTTGGTAGCCCCCACGCTGGGCGTAGAGGAAGGCTGTTCGCATTGCGCCGCCCACACCAACATTGAAGGGCAGGGAGACCACGGTCGCGCCAGCTGCTCTCGCGACTTCGGCGGTTGAATCTGATGATCCGTCGTTCACAACCAAAATATCGGCATCTGGACGATGCTCGCCAACCTTGGCAATGACGTCAGCGATCGACTCCTGCTCGTTCCAGGCCGGAATGGCCACGAGGGTCTTGTTCGCTGTCATGAGGGGTAACGCTAGTCCACTCCGCGGAGAACACATGTATGCACTTGCACACTCGGAACTGCTGTTCTTTGAAGAGACCTTGGCTCGTCAGTCGTGTGAGGCTTTTACCTGAGCGTGAGTCGCTCACAACCGGTTTCAACCGGCGACGAGTGCCGTGACCTTAGAGATCTCGTCAGCATGAAGATCACGTTCGATCTCCAAGTCGTAGTCAGTTTGGATGTTGATCCAGAAACGGTCATCGACTCCTAGGGCCCTCGAAAGGCGCAGTGCCGTTTCCGTACTAATTCCACGCTTGCCTCGAACGATCTCGCTGATGCGGGTCTGAGGTAGTCCGGTCGCTTGCGCGAGTCGGTACTGGGTGATGCCAAGTGGCTCCAGGAACTCCGTCAGGAGAATCTCGCCGGGAGTGATCGGCTCGTGTGCCTTCGCCATGGTCGCCTTCATCTCATCGAGCCTTTGAAGGACTGGATCATTGCCCGATACTACCAGTGATCGATACTATCGTCCAGCATTAGATACTGGTCTATCCTCCGCTGTGCGCGCCCAAAGGAAGAGCCCAATGATCCAAACACCGGTAGCCACTGCCGTAACGATGTTGATCGGAATCATTGGAAGATCCAAAAGTGGATTCCACTTGATGGGCAAAGTGCCTTCAATAAGAGGGTGCTGCTGACCGGCGATGTAGCGCTGAATATTGGTCCAATAAGCCACGATTGCGCTGATTGTGAGCAGGGAGCCCATCGCAATTGCCGGCGCTCTGGCCAAAGTGAGCCGCCTCGCTGGATTCGAACTCAATCCGGCCGTTGCCACCAGCACCGTGAGCAAAGGCAGGATGTAGCGCGGCTGAACCAATTCACCGACATTGAGGTTTTGAGACTGCAGATAAGCCATCGGAACCAGTACGAGCGCACTTGCAGCTATGGCCATAGCCACGATCTGACGAACACTTGCCTGGGCGAGCCCTCGGTAGAGCAAGGCTCCAACAACCATCACACCAGCGAAGGTGACAATCGCCGGCATCGCCGTGTCAAACCATCCCAGTGCACCGCCAACAATGCCCTGGAAGAGCTGCGGCAACTGCGTCACATTGGTCAGGAATAATCCAACGCCTGAATCCGAATCACCCGATCCACTTGAGCCACCTGTGCCAAGCAGGGCTGCGGAAGAAACTGTGAAGTACAAAATAATTGCGAGAACACTGAGCAACATCAGCGGTACAAACTTGCGAGTTTGTGCGCGAGCCTTTTTCCAACCAAAAAGCGTGAACACCACAATTGTTGTGATAACGATGTAGGCATTTGAATCGACGCGGCTGCTCATTGCAAGCGCCGCGCTAATAAATGTGCCAGCTACCAGAAGAATTCCGCGCTTATCAAATTTCTTCTTGGCTTCTATTACCCCTGTATTAGCAACAGGTTTTTGCCATTGCAGCCAAGACAGTGAAAAGGCCCAGAAGCCGGCTATGCCCATGATCGTCCAGGCGCTCGGGTTCGTCGAAGCTGTCACAAATATGCCAAGCGGGATAAACGTTGCCGGTAGTGCTAACCCAGCAGCGGATGAAACGCCCTTCGGAGTCAAACGCATAAATGCGGCCAATAGGAGTGCAGCGATCAACGAGTTAAAGAGTCGCATTGCAACGACAGAGCGTTCTAGGTTTGGTCCAACAAACACTGACATCACTTTGTAGAAGCCAGGTGGGTAGAGCCCTTGAATGTCGTTGACACGCTCTGTCCAGATCATGGTGGTGTCATCGCGAGTTGCGTACTGGCACTTGGCCGTGACATCGCTCAGCCAGCGGAAACAGTCGGAAGCGTCAACCACATTGCGAGGCACTTTGCGGGTATTTGGATAGGCGGCATCGACTTCACAGACCCCTTGGCGTTCACCTTGACCGCACCAGATCGAGCTCAGGTGGTAATCGTCATCGGGGGCTGAACCCACGGGGGAGGTGACTGCCCAACCGGAACACATGATGAAGAAGGCGATTGGCAGCAGCCACCACGCACGTTTTCTCACCTCTGCATCTTAAAGAGGAATATTTGCGGCTCAGACCGCGGTCGAGCATGGTTCGCCGCCTGTTTCCGTACGATTGGGGGCATTCCCAAGTTTCGGAGGCCCGCATGTCCGCGTTTAAGTTAGGCGATCGACTGATCGGTTCAGACCAGCCGACCTATTTCATTGCCGATATCGCCGCGAACCACGACGGCGACCTGTCTCGCGCCTTGGAACTCATGACGTTGGCTAAGGAAGCCGGCGCCGACTGCGCCAAATTTCAACACTTTCAAGCAGCCCACATCGTTTCCGACTATGGCTTTCGCTCCCTAGGCGGCCAGCAGTCCCATCAGGCTTCCTGGAGTAAGTCGGTCTTTGAGGTCTATGAGGACGCTGCGGTTGATTGGGACTGGACAGCCAAGCTCGCTGCTCACGCGAAAGCAATTGACATCGAATTCATGTCGGCTCCATATGACCTCGATGCGGTTTCCCATCTCAATCCCTATATGAGCGCTTTCAAGGTGGGCTCGGGTGACATCAACTGGCTCGAAGAACTGAAGTTCATCGCCAATATCGGTAAGCCGGTTTTGATCGCTGCAGGAGCAGCATCACTCGATGATGTTCAGCGCGCCATGGATCTGCTCACTGCTGCCGGTGTGCCAATCGTGTTGATGCAGTGCAACACCAACTACACCGGATCAATTGAAAATATTCAATACGTCAATCTTCGCGTGCTCTCGCAATTCACTTCGCTATATCCGAATGTGACGCTTGGTCTTTCAGATCACACGCCAGGACACGTCACTGTGCTTGGTGCTGTCACCCTTGGTGCGCGCGTGGTTGAGAAGCATTTCACCGATGACACCCTGCGCGTTGGCCCTGATCACGGATTCTCGTTAGATCCAACTTCGTGGCGCGCGATGGTGAATGACACCAGAATGCTGGAAGCAGCTCTTGGCACTGGCATCAAGCAGGTTGAGCCAAATGAAGAGCAAACCGTTGTACTGCAACGTCGTTGCGTGCGCGCTTCGCATGCTCTTGCAGCCGGCACGGTCATCACTGAAGCAGATATTGAAGTGTTGCGTCCGGCCCCTGCCGAGGCAATTGCGGCCCATGAGTTCTCCAAAGTTCTTGGCACAACGTTGAATCGGGATCTGGTCTTTGGTGAAGAACTTCACTGGTCAGATCTCACGGTTTAGCGGCTCGAGTTAACGAATACAGATGACGGAATTTGACTGTGTGTATGTGAGTGCCACCTCTGGCATTCACGATAAACGCTGGGTGCAAGCACTGGTTAATCTTGGACATCAACCAGCGGTGTTGAGTCTTGATACATCGACTTCACTTGATGCGCTTATCTCATCCGTTCGGGCAACTGCGGGTTCTTCGTTGCCTGTGCTTGCTGGGCCACTCACCACAATCACTCAACATCTCGTTGCGCAGGCACCTGAACTAACCACCGTCGGACTTTCTTGGGGCTTCGATCTTTTTGAACTCCTGGCTCACGATGAACTTGCCTGGCTCCACAATCTTTCCGGGCTTGTCGTCGATTCAGAACCAACACGGCTCATCGCCACTTCAGCGGGTGTACCCGCGGATCGAATGACCTTTATCCCATGGGGTATTGATCTGCCAGCGTTTACTCCTATCGGTTCAAAGATCGCGCTTTCGACCCTTGGCTGGAGTGATGACTCCCGCATGGTGCTTTCGCTGCGTGCCCATGAAGAGCTCTACCGCGTTGGAGACATTCTCGAAGCCTTTGCCGACGTTGCTTCAACTGATCCAAACGTGATGCTCGTGATTGGCCATTCAGGTTCACTCACCGCCACCTTGCGTGCACGAGTGAGTGAGCTGCAACTCGACGAACGAGTCCGTTTCATCGGCACC
>WLNQ01000066.1 GCA_009699705.1 Actinomycetota bacterium
GGTGATCGGGATTTTGATATAGCCCTTGATCCCGGCATTGGCGAATGTAAATACGGAGACTGGACTGGGCGTCCGCTAAGGGAACTTGCCAAAGAGCCGCTGTGGAAAATTGTGCAAGGCCAACCGAGCGCAGCTGTTTTTCCGGGTGAGAACGGCGAATCTATCCGGGAAATGGCGCATCGAGCCATCTCTTCTGTGCATCACTGGAATGAACAATTTGGTCCGGATGGTCTTTATGTCATGGTGAGCCACGGCGACGTAATCAAGGCAATCGTCAGCAACGCACTAGGCACGCACCTAGACCTCTATCAGCGGGTCCAAATCGATCCGTGTTCGGTGAGTGTTATTCAGTACACCCCCAGCCGCCCCTTCGCTATTCACGTCAATGACACCGGTAGCGATTTGTCTAGGCTGATCCCTAGCAAGAAATCTAGGCGCACCCGTAAGGGTGACGCGGTCATAGGCGGCGGCGCTGGACAGGAAGCGTAGAAACGTGGTCCAAGGATGTCACGACGAATATGGCCTAAGAATGTGACGGTGGCATTGCTTGGGTAGGCTCAATACGTGGCTCGCCAAGTGTTTGACTTTCCAGAACCGGAACGGTTCATCGTGGGCACGGTTGGCATGCCGGGCGAACGCACATTTTTTTTACAGGCACGAACCGGAAATTCGATTGTTTCGGTTGTCATAGAGAAGCAACAAGTCGCCGCATTGGCCGACAGAGTCGAACAGATTTTGTCTGTCATCTCAGGAACCAACACTGGTTTTGTCCGCGAGATCGATGAAAAGCCGCTAGAACTCCCCATTTTTGAGGAATTTCGTGTTGGCACACTTGCCTTGGGCTGGGACGACGATGCCGAAAAGGTGGTTGTGGAGGCGTATGCCATCGCTGACGAAGACGTGCCTGATTTAGGTGAGGACGACGAAGACGGTGTTGACACCCTTCGAGTTCGACTCACGAGCGATCAGGCTCGCAGTTTCATTCTTCGGGCCCGCACGATGGTGAGTTCCGGTCGGCCGGCCTGCCCCTTTTGTGGACAACCGCTCGATCCTTCCGGGCATATCTGTCCACGAGCAAACGGTTTTCGGCGCCGGTCCTAATGGACGTCATTACGCTCTTGAAACAGGGCGAACTCACAGTCTTGGGTCGACTGGCGGGTTCGTCTAACGCCACTTTGCTCAGCACCGTTACTTCACTTGATGGCACGGAACTCAAATGTGTGTACAAGCCTGTTCACGGTGAACGGCCGCTTTGGGACTTTGCGGAGGGCACGCTTGCCGGCCGGGAAGTCGCGGCTTTCGAACTGAGCGATTTTCTCGGCTGGGAAGTTATTCCCGTAACGGTCTGGCGCGATGAAGGACCTTATGGAAAAGGCAGTGTTCAACTATGGGTCGAAGAGTCCGATGACATTGCCGTGGTGGAAATCGTTGCAACAGAGCATCAACCGCAGGGTTGGCTGCACGTCTTGACTGGTGAAAATGAAGCCGGTGAAAGCGTCAGCGTCGTGCATCAACAACGAGTTGACCTTCAGCAGATTGCGGTACTCGATGCCTTAATGAATAACGCTGATCGAAAAGCCGGACACGTACTCGTGGGGCAGGGTGACCGGCTTTGGGGCATAGATCACGGCCTGACTTTTCATGATGAGCACAAGCTTCGCACCGTATTATGGGGATGGGCGGGGGAGCGCATCCCTAAAGCGCTACTGAAAGACATTGAGGCGCTTCAGGAAAATTGGTCTGCTATTGAACAAATCCTGGATGAGCACCTCGCTGGCTACGAGATTATGGCTTTTCAAGAACGCCTCGAGGAATTACTCGAAAGTGGAACATTTCCTGCACCCTCCCACGAGTGGCCGGCGATTCCTTGGCCACTGTTTTAAACCTTCCAGAAGCGACTGGCTAAGGTAAAGCGGTGGAATCATGGGTGCAACCGACAGTTCCGAAGTTACCTGGCCAAGGGCAGCCGCTTTCGCTGTTTGATACATCGACGAAAAGTGTACGACCCACGAGCCCCGGTCCAGTGGCAAAGATGTATGTCTGTGGCATCACGCCGTACGACGCCACCCACATGGGGCATGCTGCAACGTATGTTGCCTTTGACTTAGTAAATCGCTACTGGCTCGATGCTGGGCACGAAGTGCACTACGTGCAAAACGTCACGGATATCGACGATCCACTGCTTGAGCGCGCAATTGAGCGAGGCGAGGATTGGCAGGCAATCGCTCAACGCGAAACTGCACTTTTTCGCGAAGACATGACCGCACTTCAGGTAATACCGCCTCGCGAGTACATCGGAGCTGTTGAAGCTATACCGTCGGTCGCTGAATATGTCACGCAGTTGCAGGCCAATGGGTCGGTATATGCCGTCGATAACGACCTGTATTTTTCTGTGCACTCAGATCCGAACTTTGGTTCGGTTTCCAAATTGGATGAAGCTGCGATGTTGGCAATCTTCGCCGAACGCGGTGGAGATCCCGATCGTCCGGGCAAGCGCCACCCACTTGACTGCCTGGTTTGGCAAGACGCCCGCCCAGACGAGCCGGCATGGAATACGACACTCGGTCATGGCCGACCCGGTTGGCATATTGAATGCGTAGCTATTGCGATGGACCACCTAGGTGCCTCAATCGACTTACTTGGTGGTGGTAGCGATCTTGCGTTTCCACACCACGAAATGGGTGCTTCGGAAGCCTTCTCCCTTAGCGGCGTGAACTGTGCTCAGCACTATGTGCACGCCGGAATGGTTGGCTGGCAAGGCCACAAAATGAGTAAGTCGCGTGGCAATCTCGTTTTTGTTTCGCAGCAACGGCACTCAGGTGTAGACCCAATGACGATACGCCTTGCCTTGTTGGCACACCATTACCGCACTGATTGGGCATGGACTCCGCACGGCCTTGAGGGAGCCAAGGATCGGTTGAGTATTTGGCGTCAAGCGGCGAAGACAGATAAAGCGCCAGACTTTGAACCGTACTTGGATCGCATGCGCCAGCATTTGGCTAATGATCTTCGCACCCCAGAAGTTTTGGACGTCGTTGACACTTGGGCACTTGCTGCAACAAACCGCGAGGGCGATTCAGATACTTCGATGAACTTGATGCGCGACAGCGTGCAGGCACTCCTTGGTATAGCGCTCTAACTATTTCTTCTCGTCATGTCCGCCGAATTCCTTGCGCATTGCAGAAAGAATCTTGTCGGAAAATAGTGACGATCCTTGCGAGTAAAAACGCTCTTGAAGCGCGGCTGACAAGACCGGCGTAGGAACACCTTCTTCGATGCTTGCGATCGCGGTCCACCTACCTTCGCCGCTATCACTCACGCGACCGCTGAATTCATCAAGTTCTGGGGATTTTGACAGCGCTAGCGCCGTCAAATCCAAAAGCCAGGAGCCCACGACGCTGCCGCGGCGCCAAAGTTCAGTAATGGCAGGAACGTCGAGGTCATATTGGTAGAACTCGGGATTTGCCATCGGTGCAGTCTCTGCGTCCGCATCTCGTGATGCATTTCCGACATTGGCGTGTTTGAGAATATTCAAACCTTCTGAATACGAAGCCATGAGCGCGTATTCAATGCCGTTGTGCACCATTTTGACGAAGTGACCCGCACCGCTTGGCCCGCAATGCAGCCAGCCACGCTCTTCGGGAGCAACGTCGCCCACTCGTCCATAGGTTCTTTCCGCGCTCTCCACTCCAGGTGAAATCGTGTCCCAAAGCCCCGAGAGCCGGTCCACCGATGCCTTCGCACCGCCGATCATCAAGCAGTAGCCACGATCAATTCCCCAGACACCACCGGAGGTTCCAATATCGAGAAAGTCAATTCCCTTGTCGGCACATGTGTGGGCATGACGAATATCGTCACGGTAGTAAGAGTTGCCGCCATCGATGAGCGCGTCACCGGGCTCCAGTAGCCCAATGAGCTCAGTTACGACCTTTTCCGTGATGTGACCCGCGGGAACCATGACCCAAATAGCGCGGGGACTGGGCAGTTTGGCTACTAAATCAGCCAGACTTTGGGCTCCTGTTGCGCCATCGTTGACCAAAGATTCAATATTGCTGCCATTGGAATCAAAGACCACGCAAGAGTGCCCATCGCGCATCGCCCTGCGGGCCAAATTAGCCCCCATCCGCCCAAGCCCGACCATTCCTAAGGTCACGGGATTCGCAGTTGTCATGATTCCTCCTAGGCAGCCAGACACGAGATCGTGCCAATGTCGCAATTTGACGAGGCTAGTGGAAGGCTGAACGTATGACCAACGTCGCGGCAATAGATCCGACCACGTGCATTGCCTGGGATTCTCTGCTCGGGATTTCACAGGCTTCGTCGGAGACCACTATCCGCGCTTTACTTGATAGTGACCCCAATCGCCCTGCAGAGCTATCCCATGAAGCGGCAGGGATCTATGCGGATTTCTCCAGACATCGAGTTTCAAAACAAGCTTTGGGCGCCCTTTTCGAATTAGCTGAGCAAACCAATGTTTTGGGATTACGAGATTCCATGTTCGCGGGCGAACACATCAACACCACAGAAGGACGAGCGGTTCTTCACATCGCGTTACGGATGCCAAGAGAAGCATCGCTTGTCGTTGACGGGGTGGATGTCGTTCCGCAAATACATGAGGTACTGGATCGGATGGGTGAATTTAGCGATGCCGTGCGGTCAGGAACATGGACCGGCGCAACTGGTCAGCGCATCACCGATGTCGTGAATATCGGCATTGGCGGTTCTGATCTCGGCCCTGCTATGGCGTATCTGGCACTGCAGCACTACCGCGATGATGCAATCAGGTGCCACTTTGTCTCGAACGTGGATCCAAGCGACGTCGGTGAAGTTCTCTCTGTTCTAGATCCCAACACCACGCTGTTTATCGTTGCGTCAAAGACTTTTACAACCTTGGAAACAATGACCAATGCCGCACAGAGTCGGAGCTGGCTGGTCTCGGCGCTCGGAGAATCTGCTGTCTCCAAGCATTTCGTGGCTGTCTCAACAAACGCCGCCGAAGTAACTAGCTTTGGAATTGATGTGAAACACATGTTTGGATTTTGGGACTGGGTAGGTGGGCGTTACTCGATGGAGAGCGCCATTGGCCTTTCCACAATGGTTGCGATCGGTAAAGAGAACTACACCGATCTTCTTCACGGTTTTCATGCGATGGACGAACACTTTAAGAATGCCCCAGTCGAACGCAATCTTCCGCTACTTATGGGTCTGTTGTCGGTGTGGAACAGAGATTTCCTCAAGGTGCCAACGACCGCTGTTTTGCCTTACTCGCAGTATTTATCCAGATTCCCTGCGTATTTGCAGCAGCTCACTATGGAGAGCAATGGCAAAAGTGTGCGACGCGATGGGAGGCCTGTCTCATATGACACAGGCGGGATTTATTGGGGCGAGCCAGGTACCAATGGTCAGCATTCTTTTTATCAAATGCTTCATCAAGGCACCAGCACGATTGCCTGCGATCTGATTGTGATCGCGCAAAGTGCACACAATCTTGGTGATCAGCAAGACATCTTGGTAGCCAATGCATTGGCTCAAGCCGCTGTTCTTTCGCTGGGTCGTACCGCCGAAGAAGTCCGTGCTGATGGCACTGCGCCCGAACTGGTGGCACACAAAGTGATGCCAGGAAATCGACCAACAACTGTTTTCATGATGCAAAAGCTTGATCCCTGCACACTCGGAGCCCTAGTAGCCCTCTATGAACACAGCGTTTTTGTCCAAGGCGCCATCTGGGGGATCAACTCTTTTGATCAGTGGGGTGTTGAACTCGGGAAAAAAGTCGCCTTAGGAATTCTCGCGGATTTGCGCGCCGAGACTTCCAAAGACTCATTATTAGATGCGGCTTCAGTAGCCGATATCGATAAATATCTGTCACTCAAATAATTACGTATTTGTTCCGCGTCGGCGTAGGTATCGCTCAAAATCGCGTGCGATTGATTCGCCGTTTGCCTCGGGTAAATCGGCAGCATCACGAGTCTGCTCCAATTGCTTTACATATTCAGCAACCTCTTCGTCTTCAGAGGCTAATTCGTCAACTCCCATTTCCCAAGCGCGGGCATCTTCAATGAGATCAGCAATGGGTATCGAAACATCGACCACATCTTCAATTCTTTGAACCAAGGCCAACGTAGCCTTTGGATTTGGTGGTTGGCTGACATAGTGCGGGATCGATGCCCACAGCGAAACTGCGGGGATACCCATCGTGGCGCAGGCGTGTTGGAGCACCCCCACAATCCCAGTTGGGCCTTCGTATGTCGAAGTCTCCACGCCGAACTCAGCCTGCAATGAGGCGTCTGAACTCGTGCCGTGAATAGGAACAGGGCGGGTGTGCGGCGCATCGGTGAGTAAAGCGCCCAATGTTGTGACCAGACGGACGTCAAGTTCGGCGCAAAGGCCCAGGATCTCGCGAACGAATTGCTGCCAGCGCATATTGGGTTCAATCCCTTGAATCAACACCACATCGCGTTTGGCCCCAGGGATCTGAGCGGTGTAAATCTTGGTTGACGGCCAGTGAACCTCGCGGTCTCCGGCTTCATTGGTACTCACCAATGGGCGGTTCACCTGATAGTCGTAGTAGTCCTCGGAATCAAATTCCGCGAGGAGTTCTGCATCCCAAATTTCGCAGAGGTACTCAATGGCTGCAGAGGCTGACTCGCCGGCATCGTTCCAGCCCTCGAAGGCTGCTATCAAGATTGGTTCTCTCAACACGGGTAGGCCGTCGTATTCAATCATTGACCACTCCCTTCGTCGCCTGTACCAATCTAACCTGAATCACACAGCCGGTAGACTGGTCTCATCATGATTTCATCGTCGAAACTAAGCCTTCGCGAGGCCCTCGCCACCAGAGTAGTGATAGCTGATGGGGCTATGGGCACCATGCTCCAAGCCGCGGATCCTTCAATGGAGGATTTTCAGGGGTATGAGGGTTGTAACGAGATCCTGAATATCACGCGGCCAGATGTGGTGGCGGGTGTTCATGACGCGTATTTCGCGGTTGGCGTTGATTGTGTTGAGACCAACACGTTCGGTGCCAACTACGCAAACCTCGGGGAATATGACATTCCGGAGCGCATTTACGAGTTGGCGGAAGCCGGTGCTCGAATCGCTCGCGAGTGTGCGGACAAATGGTCAACTCCTGATCGACCTCGCTGGGTCTTGGGTTCAGTGGGTCCAGGTACAAAACTTCCATCGCTTGGTCATGCTCCGTTTGCCCTCCTTCGCGATGCCTATCAGGAGCAAGTACGTGGACTCATCGACGGCGGATCCGATGCGATCCTCATCGAGACAGCCCAAGATCTCCTTCAAGCCAAAGCGGCACTCATCGGTGCTCGCCGAGCCTTAACCGCCGCAGGTGTTGATTTACCCATCATTGCTCAAGTCACGGTAGAAACCACCGGCACAATGTTGCTTGGCACAGAAATCAGTGCAGCGCTCACCGCGCTTGAACCTTTGGGTATCGACGTCATTGGACTTAACTGCGCAACCGGTCCGCAGGAGATGAGCGAGCACCTGCGCACCTTGGCTAAGTCGGCAAACATCGGCATTTCTGCAATGCCGAACGCTGGACTACCTCAACTCACTTCGGATGGTGCCTATTACCCGTTGAGTCCGGATGAACTGGCTGACGCGCACGATAACTTCACCCGCGAATACGGTCTGGGCTTGATCGGAGGTTGCTGCGGCACGACTCCTGCTCACCTCGAAGCAGTCGTGAAACGGCTGCACGGAAGATCGATCACAGTTCGATCCCCACAGCATGAAGCTGCAGTGGCATCGCTCTATCAATCAGTGCCCTTTCGTCAAGACACTACATATTTGTCCATCGGCGAACGAACGAACGCAAACGGATCGCGAGCTTTCCGAGATGCCATGTTGGCAGCGAACTGGGATGACTGCATTGAAATTGCACGCGCCCAAATTCGCGACGGAGCCCACGTTCTTGACCTCTGTATCGATTATGTCGGCCGCGATGGCGTTCAAGACATGCGCGACTTGGCGGGGCGCCTTGCAACTGCCAGCACGTTGCCGCTCATGCTGGACTCCACTGAACCTGCAGTTCTGCAAGCAGGATTGGAAATGATCGGTGGGCGTTCAATCGTCAACTCTGTGAACTATGAAGATGGAGATGGACCGGAATCCCGTTTCGGAAAAATCATGCCGCTCGTCAAAGAACACGGCGCCGCAGTTGTGGCCTTAACCATCGACGAAGAGGGTCAAGCCCGTACCGCCGAGTGGAAGATTCGCGTAGCGGAGCGCCTGATCAAAGACCTCACTGAGAACTGGGGCATGTCAGTAGAAGACATCATCGTTGACACTTTGACCTTCCCCATTGCCACAGGTCAAGAAGAAACTCGACGCGATGGTATTGAAACCATTGAAGCTATTCGGGTGCTGCACGAACGATTCCCAACGCTGCAAACCACCCTTGGTTTATCCAATGTTTCATTCGGGCTCAATCCCGCTGCTCGCCAAGTTCTCAACTCCGTGTTCCTTTATGAATGTATTGCAGTGGGTCTAACATCAGCCATTGCACATGCTTCGAAGATTCTGCCGCTGAATCGAATCCCTGAAGACCAACGCCAAGGTGCTTTGGATCTTGTGTATGACCGTCGCGTTTATAACGAAGCGGGTGATCTGACACATGATCCACTTACGCATTTCCTTGACCTCTTCGTTGGGGTTGAAGCTAAATCCCTCAATGCTTCACGTGCAGAAGAGCTTGCAAAACTTCCTCTCTTCGAGCGCCTAGAGCGGCGCATCATCGACGGCGAACGAAATGGCCTAGAAGCGGACTTGGAGTCGGCACTACTAGAGAAGCCGGCGCTGGCGATTGTTAATGAGACGTTACTTGAAGGCATGAAGACGGTTGGTCAGCTTTTTGGTTCTGGGGAAATGCAATTGCCGTTTGTGCTCCAGAGCGCAGAGGTAATGAAAACTGCTGTCGCGTATCTTGAGCCACACATGGAACGATCCGACGAGGATGGCAAAGGCACCATGGTTCTTGCCACGGTCAAGGGCGACGTTCATGACATCGGAAAGAACCTTGTCGACATCATCTTGACCAATAACGGCTATAACGTAGTCAACATCGGCATCAAACAACCAATCAACGCAATCATCGAAGCGGCTGTTGCCAATAATGCAGATGCCATTGGTATGAGCGGACTACTCGTCAAAAGCACCGTGGTCATGCGCGAGAACTTGCAGGAAATGAACGAGCGTGGAATCGGCGAACAATTTCCAGTGCTCTTAGGTGGAGCCGCACTCACGCGTGCTTTTGTTGAGCAAGATTTGCAAGAGATTTATACCGGACAGGTGCGTTACGCGCGGGATGCATTTGAGGGTTTGCGTCTCATGGATGCAGTCATGGGTGTGAAGCGCGGGGTTCCCGGAGCCGCCCTACCTGAAGCTCGTAAGCGTCGAGTGACATCAGCTGCAAAAATCACCCTCACCGAACCCGAAGACATGCCGACGAGA
>WLNQ01000067.1 GCA_009699705.1 Actinomycetota bacterium
CGCAGTTAAGGCCTGTCTCGAATATTCGAGACAGGCCTTAACTATTTCGTTCTATTTAGGTTGTTAAACCGGGCGGATCGTCACGATTCTTGCGTCATTACCGGCAACTTTCGCTGTCGATTGACTTACGGTTGCTCTGCCGGTTTCATCGTCACTCTTGCGAATCTCAACTGTTGCATCGCTTGGGATTTCAAATGTTGTGCCAATACGCGTTTGCATACCCAGCATCGCTTGAGCAGCAGGATTTGCGGTAACGATTATGTTGTCACTGGAAACGACCATTACGCCGTCACTCATCGTCGCAATAATTTGAGTAAATGGTTCGGTGTCGAGATTATTGCGATCCTGCCTCCGAGCCCGCTCACTGACATCAGCTCGACCGATTGCACGCTCCGTCGTCAAAGACATCAGACCAACCAAAATCGTGATCGCCACGGTCAGGGCAAGTTCGGCAACCACCATGATTTGCCAGTTGTCTCCGCCACGCTTAGAAGCCAGAGCCGAGCCAAGGTGGGCAGCCGCGATTGAGAGCGAGAACTGTTCATCGGTGTCTTTGAATTCTGTCGTATTTAAAATTGCAGACACTTGACTCGAGGTGTCCCCGCCTGCGAGTGCTGCATTCACCGCTTTTTGGGCTTCTACCGTGTAGGCCAAGAGTGAGGCCTTCAGCTCCGTAATGCCGGGCGATAGCGTGGTCGTAATGCGCTTGAGGGCAATAGGGAAGCCAGGATCCAATGCACCTAGGGCTGACTGCATCGGCATGCCGCCGTCGGAGATGTAGCCGTCTCTTGCGGCATTGAGCTGGTAACGCAACGCCTCTCGATTGGCCTCTACATCTTTGAGCAGAAGTTCCTGGGCGTAATAGCCATTAATATTATTGACGTTCGTCGTCGACAAATTGAACCAGGTCACCCCGATAATCAAGGGCAGCACGGTTAATACGATGAATAAGGCACGCCTGCGGACCTTATTTCGTTGATTTCTTGAAGCCGCTTTACGATCTCGTTTGCCAGCCATTCGACCTTCGTACCTCCCTCGTGAATCTGGCAGGCTATCCGCTCCAGGGGGTCTATGTGCGTAAATTCTGGTGATCCGTAACGATTCGACCCTTCTTGATGGCTCGATATGGTCGAGTGGTGCCTATAAGTGGCACGATGGGGTCATGAGCGCGGAAGTTGAGCACGGATCCCTAGGCAAGGTGCTTGTCGTCGATGACGATTCGGCATTGTCTGAAATGCTGGGCATTGTCCTTCGCCAGGAAGGATTCACCCCTTCTTTTTGCTCAGATGGAGCCCGGGCGGTCGCTGCATTTCGAGCCCTCAAGCCTGATGTCGTGTTGCTTGATGTGATGTTGCCAGGAATGAGTGGCATTGAAATCTGCCGAATCATTCGCCAAGAGTCCGGGGTTCCCATCGTCATGTTGACTGCGCGCACAGACACTGTTGATGTGGTCCAGGGTCTGGAGTCCGGGGCCGATGATTACATCGTTAAACCATTCAAGCCCAAGGAGCTGATCGCCCGCTTGCGGGTGCGTGTTCGCCGAGTAGACGCTGGTTCCGTGTCTATGCTCGTCGTTGGCGATCTAGCAATAGATGTGAAAGGGCACACGGTCACGCGTGCCGGGCAGACGTTGTCTTTGACTCCGCTCGAGTTTGATCTATTAGTGTGTTTGGCACGCAAACCTGGCCAAGTTTTTTCACGTCAAGCTTTGCTTCAAGAGGTTTGGGGATATCAACACGCCGCAGACACCCGTTTGGTCAATGTGCATGTGCAGCGCTTGCGATCAAAGGTCGAACACGATCCGGAAAACCCTGTGTATGTATTAACCGTCCGAGGTATTGGCTATAAGGCTGGGCCCGCTTGACCACGCATTTGCATGTGTGGCACCACATTACGCAAAGCGTTCAATGGGCAGTCCCACCATTTCGCTGGATTAAGGCAAAATGGCGAAGCTCATTACTACTTCGCATCACCGCCATCACGCTCATGGCGTCAGCTCTTGTTCTGACCGTGCTTGGTTTTTCATTATTGAGCAAGGTGTCGACAGGCTTGATGGACACAAAGCAACAGGGGTCTTTGTCCGAGGCAACTGCGGGTCATGTTGAAGCGCAACGTGTGATCGAAGCAGCGGGTGCGGCACCGACTGCGCCTTCGCCTTCGCGGCTGGTCGACGAAGTCGTTGCAAACCTCGCTTCAAGGAGTGGATCGCATGCTCAATTTGATGTGCTTTTGCTCGCCGCTGTGCCTGGGCAGCTCCTTCCAGAGCGTGGCACGAATTTAGTATCCACGGCTAGTATCGGTGTCGATATCCGTGAGGTCATTGCAGCCACTCGGGCCCAATCTTGGGTCTACGGCCCAATCAAGTACATCGATGGCACCAGCGTGCCGGGGCTGATTGTGGGATCTCCTCTTCGTATTCAGTCACTTGGCGAATACACCTTGTATTACCTGTTTCCGCTGACCCAAGAACAGCAAACGCTTGACCTCGTGCGTGGATCGGTACTCATCACAGGCGCATTGTTATTGATCTTGCTGACCGTCATCGCACGAATTGTTACTCGCTTGGTTGTGAACCCTGTTCGTCAAGCGGCGAGAACCGCGGCGCTCCTTGCAGAGGGACAGTTATCTGAACGAATGCCTGTGCGTGGCGAAGATGAGCTTGCGCAACTTGCTACGACGTTTAATGACATGGCCGCCAGTCTGCAGCAGCAAATTAAACAACTCGAAGAACTCTCTCGTGTTCAGCAACGGTTTGTTGCGGATGTGTCACATGAATTGCGTACTCCATTGACCACCGTTCGCATGGCGGCAGATTTGATGTTCGAAAATCGTGCAGACTTCGATCCGACAACAGCACGTGCTGCAGAATTGCTCCAAAATCAACTGGATCGATTTGAAGAATTGCTCACAGACCTCCTGGAGATTTCACGTTTCGATGCCGGTGTTGCCTCTCTGGACATAGACAGCTGGGATCTAGGCGAACTCATCAAGCGCACAGTGGAAATAGCAGAGCCACTAGCACTCCGAACTCATACTCCAGTGGAAATTACTCTTGTTACAGATGCAAATATGATCACCGCTGATCGACGCCGAATTTATCGGATCGTGCGAAACCTCGTTGAAAATGCAATCGAACACAGCGAGGGCCGCAAGGTAGTCATTTCTGTGGCGGTTAATGACGAAGCTGCTGGCGTCACAGTGCGCGATTTTGGAGTTGGCTTGCGGCCCGGGGAGGCTGCCTTGGTTTTCAATCGTTTTTGGCGGGCAGATCCTGCCCGAGCTCGAACGATGGGAGGCACGGGCCTAGGTCTTTCGATTGCCTTCGAAGACGCGCGACTCCATGGTGGTTGGCTGGAAGCTTGGGGTGAACCCGGGCAAGGCTCATGTTTTCGATTGTCACTTCCGCGTATTGCGAGAAGTTCGTTTTCGGAGTCCCCGTTACCGCTCATTCCGGAAGGCTTTATTGGCGTTGAATCCTCGACATCTTCGGGGCTCGTCTTAGATGCAGTGCGCCAACCGCCAGCGGATGCATTCCGCTTTGGTCCAAGGACAGGTGCCTTATGAAGAAATTCATATCTGCTCCGATCCTGCTCTTTTGTGGCATGACTCTTGCAGGCTGCGGCCTGCTTCCTTGGTCTTTGACAGCTCAAGTTCCAGTGGATAGCTCGGTGCAGCAAGCTAATGAAAGCGGGTCCAATCAAGAGGATCAATTCATTCGAGTCATTCCGCAGGGTCCTCGCGTAGGGATGACCGCTGTGCAGCTTGTACAGGGGTTCTTGGATGCGTCAGCGGCCGCGGAAGCCGACCACGCTGTAGCGCGTGATTACCTGACAGGGGAAGCAGCTGCGCGGTGGATACCCGAAGCAGGAGTCCAGGTATTCAAGGGAACCCCGGCGCTGACATTGACTGGAACAACTGTGCAGTTCTCGGCACCATTGGAAGGCAGAATTTCCGAGAACGGAAATTACTCGCCTGTGCAAGGTGAAAGTACGTTGAATGCGAAGTTCACTCTTGTGCGTCAAGAGGGGCAATGGCGGATAGAACAACTACCGCAAGGACTAGCGCTCTCCACGGTTGATGTGCAGCGGGCATACCGTTCACTTTCAGTATTTTACTTCAATCCGCAATTCAATACTTTGGTACCGGACTCTCGAATGATTGCTGTGCCTGGCAATGGATTAGCAACTGGATTGATGGAGGCTTTGCTAGCTGGGCCAACCCAATGGCTAGCTCCTGCAGTTCGCAATTCATTCGCACTTGGCGTCGGTTTGAATTTTGACAATGTTCCGATTGAAAATGGCGTGGCAACCGTTGATCTCACGGCCGATGCAGGCGCGGCAAGCGATGAAACTCGCAGGCAGATGGCTCAGCAAATTGTGTGGACCTTGCGGCAGGTGCCAGAAGTGCGAGCTGTGTCAATTACTTCAGGCGGACAGTTGTTCGCAATTCCCGGCGTCCCCATCCCGATTCCGCGAGACCAATGGCCTCAAATCGATCCTTCGGGTTTGTCTCAAGGAGCGAGTGCAGTTGTCGCAACATGGAGTGGAGTTCTCCAACTCAATCGTCAAAATACTTTGCGTCTGACAGGGAATCCAAGCGTTGCAAATTCGACCTTGACGAAAGTTGTATCGAATAAGAATGCGGGAATGCTTGCGGGTATCGATGTTCTTGGTCGAGTCTGGAGCACAACTGTTGATGCAAAGCCAACATGGTCAAATTTGCCGATCACTCGTGCAGTGCAGTGGCTTGATTACGACCCAGGCGGCGGACTTTGGATATGGGGTGAGGTAGGTGGACTCGCAGTTTGGGATGCGCCGGGACCGCTTAAAAACATTCCGGTTGTAGGACTGCCGGCACGTTCACGAGCTATAAAGGCGGTGCCTTCTCGTGATGGATCGCGAGTGGCGCTCGTCGTGCGTTCCGGAACTAATACATCGCTCTACTTGGCTCGAATCGAGCAGGATATTGAAACGAATATCCGTACGATCTCGGCGCCGATCAAGCTGGCCCGTTCAGTTACATCAGTGACCGATGTGGACTGGTCGGGGGCAAACTCGATCGCTCTGATCGGCCGCACAGGTGCTGGTGCGCTTCAGGTTTTCGATCTTGATCTCGCACTGGGCACTCTCGTTGCACAGGGTGGGCCAGACGGACCGGATTCCATTGCTTCGGCACCGGGTCTTCCGGTATTGATCTCAGCCAAAGATGGGCTGATTTATCAGCTCGATGCGGGTTCTTGGACTTCTCGTATCAACGCATGGTCGCCTTCCTACCCGAGTTAAGTGCTTATCCACAGCCAGTTGAGCACAGATTGCTGTCACAACGATTTCGATACACGATGAATCATGATCACCCGCTTTGTGCAGGTAGTACAAACGTCAGCGCGGGAGTATTCCGATGTCATATTTTCGCGTCAGTGCGTTGGCTGTGATCGATTAGGAAAAGTCATATGTGATAACTGTCGATCACTAATTCCGACATTGGCCCAACAACGCGACGCTCACTATGAGTTGTGGTTTGGTGCGCCCTATGAATCTGTCGTACGAGAAATGATCAATGCGCATAAAGATCATGGCGTCCGAGCATTGACTCAAGACTTGGGAATGGTTCTTGGGCGTGCTGTCTGGTCGGCTGCGATGTCGAGTTCAACAACGAGGCCGATAGTGCTCGTGCCCATACCGCCCCACGCAACTTCCTTGCAAAGACGTGGACGAGACACCGTGTTTGAGATAGCGATGAAGGCCGCAAGAGTCGTTTCGGATCGAGGAATGCCCTGCAGTGTCGCCCCATCTCTCATTCGGATTCATGAGACGCAACGCAGTGCCGGGAAAAGCGTGAGCGAGAGACGCGAAGTACACGGATCCTTCGGAGTCAGGCCTGGAAAGCTGATCTTGAGCAGAGTCATCGCGGTCGACGACATCGTGACGACTGGTGCAACCACGAATGAGGCGGTACGTGCGTTGCAGGCGGCAGGTATTGGCGTTGATTCGATTGCTTGTATCGCGAGCACTGCGGCTAGGCGCTAGGCAGCTAAGCGCTAGGTCAGGCGAGTGATGCCTTCTTGTACACCTTTGACGACAGCCTCCATGCGTGATTTTGCTGGAAGTTTTTCCAGAATGCTTCGCACGTGATTTTTGACCGTGTTCTCGCTAATTCCCAGCGAATCAGCAATTTCTCGGTTAGAAAGCCCGGCAGCCATCGCGTGCAGAACTTCACGCTCTCGACGAGTCAGTTGCGGTCCGCTCCAGACTTGACCTGAATGCGCATCGACAAGGTCGTCAGGAATGAGGTCGGCAAACCAGCAGTCCATGAGCTTTCCGCGATGGGCCAGGCCACGGCGCATGATTTGGTTATGGACCGAAAAGCCGGCCTGCTGGGCAACTGAGCGAGCAGCCTCGTTGCCTATCAAAGCCCGCCAAGTGATGACGTTGAGTCGCAAGGAGCTAAAACCCCATCGGCAGGCCAGGCGAACAGCGCGGGTGGCGATACCTCGACCCCGAAGTTCTGGCGCAACCAAGAATCGGACTCGGGCCGCGCCCTCTTGCTCGGACTCCAAATGCACTGAGCCGCACCACCGGTTCTCTGTGTCGGCTATCACCCAGGTTGGCTCGTCCCACCAATGCACCGGGTTATTCACCTTTTGAGCCCAGGAACGCGCGTCATGCTCGGTGTAGGGGCTTGGCAGGTTGGTCCAGCGAGCGACTTCAGGGTCTTGGCAACCCAAAGCCATGGTCGCTACGTCGTGAGCTTCAGGCAGGCGCAACAAAACCACGCCGTCAGTCAATGTCGGCGGATTTCGGTTCGCCACAGGCCGTGACACAGGGGACACAACCAGCAGTCTTGCAGGCAGCAGTGTTGGCTTGGGCAGGTCCCCTACGATGGAGTATTAGTCTGGATTTCCCTCGGGGGAGTTCAACGAGGAAAGGTCACATCACCGTGGGCGTGCTCGACAAGATTCTGCGTGCTGGAGAAGGCAAGATTCTTCACCGCCTGCATGCAATTGCCGAAGCTGTGAACGCAATTGAGGAGAACTATGTCTCCTTAAGTGACGCTGAGCTGCGAGCCCTCACTGATGAATATAAGGAGCGGTACGCCGGCGGTGAAAGCCTCGATGACCTCATGCCCGAAGCCTTCGCGACAGTTCGCGAAGCAGCCAAGCGCACCATTGGGCAACGCCACTTTGATGTGCAGATCATGGGTGGGGCAGCCCTGCACTCGGGAAATATTGCCGAGATGAAAACTGGAGAAGGCAAAACCCTCGTCGCTACGTTGCCTTCATACCTCAACGCGCTCGCAGGTAATGGCGTGCATGTTGTCACGGTGAACGATTACTTGGCCGAGCGTGACTCTGAGCGCATGGGACGCATTCATAAATTCTTGGGACTTGAAGTTGGTGTGATTTTGTCACACATGACTCCAGTAGAACGCAAAGTGCAGTACGACGCTGACATCACCTACGGCACGAATAACGAATTTGGTTTCGATTATCTGCGCGACAACATGGCATGGAGTAGCGAGGAACTCGTTCAACGTGGACATCATTTTGCGGTAGTCGACGAAGTTGACTCTATTCTTATTGATGAGGCTCGTACGCCGCTGATTATCAGTGGACCAGCTGACCAGGCCACTACGTGGTACGCAGAATTTGCTCGAATCGCAAATATTCTCAAGATAGATCGTGACTACGAAATCGATGAGAAGAAAAAGACTGTCGGTGTGCTCGAAGCTGCTATTGACACTGTCGAAGATCAAATTGGCATTGACAATTTGTATGACACAGTGAACACGCCACTCGTGGGTTACCTCAATAACGCAATCCGGGCTAAGGAGCTATTTAAGAAGGATCGCGACTACGTTGTGATGGATGGCGAAGTGCTCATCGTTGATGAACATACCGGACGAATTTTGTCAGGGCGCCGCTACAACGAAGGTTTGCATCAGTCGATTGAAGCCAAAGAAGGCGTCGAAATTAAGGCTGAGAACCAGACATTGGCCACGGTCACTTTGCAGAACTTCTTCCGCCTTTACGGACGTCTGTCAGGGATGACGGGCACCGCGATGACCGAGGCCAACGAGTTCTCCCAGATTTACAACCTTGGCGTCGTGCAAATCCCTACCAACCGAGACATGATCCGCATCGATCAAGCTGATGCCATCTACCGCACCGAAGAAGCGAAACTGCAGGCAGTGATCACCGACATCGTCGGACGTCATGCCATCGGTCAGCCGGTGCTTGTGGGCACAACATCGGTTGAGAAGTCTGAAAACTTGAGCAAGTTGCTTCGCCAAAATGGTGTTCCACATGAGGTGTTGAATGCGAAGTACCACGACCGCGAAGCACAAATCGTTGCTCAAGCAGGACGTAAAGGCGCGGTAACAGTTTCGACCAACATGGCAGGCCGTGGTACCGACATCATGCTTGGTGGCAACCCAGAAACTATGGCAGCGGCAGCACTTGCGCAGCGTGGGTTGATTTCAAGTGAGGATCCTGACGCTTACAACGCAGCATGGTCAGGCGCACTAGAGCAGGCCACAGCGGCGGTCGCAGCTGAGCATGCTGAAGTCATTGCTGCAGGTGGTTTGTATGTACTGGGAACCGAACGTCATGAATCGCGTCGCATCGATAACCAGTTGCGCGGACGATCCGGACGCCAGGGTGATCCCGGTGCCTCACAGTTTTACCTTTCGCTTGAAGACGACCTCATGCGACTTTTCAAGTCGGATATGGTCGATGCCTTCCTACGCCGCTTCAACGTTCCAGATGACGTACCAATTGAAGCCAAAATGGTGAGTAATGCCATTCGCAGTGCTCAAGGCCAAGTTGAAGCTCGCAACTTCGAAATCCGTAAAGATGTGTTGAAATATGACGATGTGCTCAATCGTCAGCGTCTGGTTGTCTACGCAGAGCGCCGTCGAGTTCTTGAAGGCGAAGACATTGAAGAGCAAGTGCGTAGTTTCATCTCGGACACTGTTGATAGTTATGTGCGCGGTGCAACGGAAGCTGGATATGCGCAGGATTGGGATCTTGATCAACTCTGGACTGCGCTCAAGCAGTTGTACCCAATCGATTTGTCTGTCGCTGAAATTATTGAGGCGGGTGGCGGCGACCGGGGTGGGCTCACCACTGACTTCCTTACACGCGAATTAGTCGATGATGCTCAAGCTTCGTATGACGATCGAGAAGAGTCGCTGGGAGAAGAAGTCACCCGCGAACTCGAGCGGCGCGTGATTCTTTCTGTTCTGGACCGCAAGTGGCGTGAACATCTCTATGAGATGGACTATTTGCGCGACGGCATTGGCTTACGGGCGATGGCTCAAAAAGATCCA
>WLNQ01000068.1 GCA_009699705.1 Actinomycetota bacterium
GTCGAACAAAATCCCTGCTGGCATGACCCAAGCAGAAGCAATTCAGAATCTGCAGGCCACAGGTAGTACAACTCAAGCAGATTTATTGGGTTCGATGAATGTGGTAGCCGGGGCGGGTGTGGACTTTGCGGCGCTTGCTCGTGTGCTTGCAATTGTCGTTGTCGTATACGTCTTGAGTTCATCGTTTATGTGGATCCAGACCTATCTCATGGCGGGGGTTACTCAGCGCACCATGTATCGCCTGCGAGAAGAAGTAGATGCAAAGCTTGCAAGGCTTCCACTGAGCTATTACGACAAGAATGCTCGTGGCGATCTACTCAGTCGAGTAACGAACGACATCGACAATATCTCGATGACCTTGCAGCAGACCCTGGCTCAAACAGTCACTTCAAGCCTCACCGTCATAGGTGTCTTGGCAATGATGCTGTGGATCAGTCCGGTTCTTGCGCTTATTTCGCTGCTGACAGTGCCTCTGTCATTCTTCGTCACTCTAAGTGTTGCTAAAAAAGCCCAGCCCTACTTTGGTAAGCAGTGGAAATGGACGGGAACTCTTAACGGCCACGTCGAGGAAATGTATAGCGGCCATGAGTTAGTGAAGTTATATGGCCACCGCGGGAAGGCAATTGAAGATTTCCGCACGGCAAACGAGCGCATGTACGAGGCAAGTTTTAAGGCTCAATTCTTTTCAGGAATTGCGCAACCCGCAATGATGGTTATTGCCAACCTCAACTATGTGCTCATCGCCGTCATCGGGGGATTCAAAGTCGCGACCGGATCGATCAGTCTTGGCGATGTCCAGGCTTTCATTCAATATTCCCGTCAGTTCACGATGCCAATCAACCAACTTGCCGGAATCATCAACATGTTGCAGTCAGGTATTGCTTCTGCTGAGCGAGTCTTTGAGGTACTTGACGAGCAAGAAGAAGAACCTGATTTTGTTGAGTCCGAAAGGCCAGGTGTGTCAAAGCCCTCAGCCCAAGGCCAAGTGGATTTTGAACACGTAAGTTTCCGGTATAAAGAAGACACTCCACTGATTGAAGATCTCAACCTGCACGTTAAGCCGGGTGAAGTCGTGGCGATAGTCGGGCCAACGGGTGCCGGAAAAACTACGCTCGTGAACCTGCTGATGAGATTCTATGAACTCAACGGTGGAGCGATTTTCCTTGATGGTGTCAATATTCGCGAAATGACTCGGAACGATCTGCGCGGCACCTTCGGCATGGTCCTGCAAGACACCTGGCTATTTACTGGCACTGTGCGTGAAAATATTGCTTACGGATCCAAAGGCACCGCCACTGAAGAAGAAGTGATTCAAGCAGCGAAAGCAGCCTACGTTGATCGACTTGTGCGCACGTTGCCACACGGTTACGACACGATGCTTGACGGTGAATCATCCAATGTGTCAACAGGTGAGCGCCAGCTTCTCACTATCGCTCGAGCCTTCCTGGCAGATCCCACCATCTTGATTCTTGACGAGGCCACAAGTTCGGTAGACACCAGAACAGAAGTCCTCGTTCAAGAGGCAATGGCGCGGCTACGCAAAGGTCGCACGGCTTTCGTTATCGCACACCGGCTGTCAACGATCAGAGATGCTGACACGATCTTGGTACTCGACAAAGGCAGCATCGTTGAACAAGGCAGTCACGAAGAATTGATGCAGCGTGAGGGTGCCTACTTTGACTTGTATGCGAGCCAATTCGCTAACGCAACTCCTGAAATCACGGAAAGTTGAGCATCTAACGCAAACACAGGTAGGGCGTGAATCGAAGTATCTCGACTCACGCCCCACCTGTGTAGCAATCTCGTTCTGTTCGAGCTCAGTCATGTTGCTTTTCAGTGAAACTGCGTCCTAGCTGGTCGCGATGAGTTCGCCACAAGTTGCAGCTGCGTCAGGCACGAGCGTGTCGTTTAGCACGGTCACAAACCAGGCGCACTTACTTGGATCACCTGTTGGGTTGACTCCTGGCTGGTAAGAAACCGGAGCTACACCGAGGCCGGCGCCGCTGTAGTCAGTTACCTGTCGAAGGTTATTGACGAAGTTCTCTTTCGTGACGCAAGTTCCTGCTTCTTGTAAACCGCGAATCATGAGATCTGCCGACATGTAGCCGATGGGAGCGAAGGCTACGTATGGGTCATAGCCGGCAGCTTCCATTGCACTCACGTAAGACTGCACGCTTTCATCTTGAATCATCAGGGGCTTGAAGCCCGAAGGTGCGCCGATGACGCCCTCAAGCAAACCATTTGAGGAAGCAACATACTCAGGTGAACTCAAGAGAGCCATCATGAAGGTATCGATCGTGACACCTTGTTGCTTGAGTGCTGAGAGTAGCGAGATGCCGGACTCGATCAATGAGATCGAATACACGCCATTGGCTCCTGATTGTTTGATCTTTAGTGCCATTGCTGTGGCATCGAAAGTGCCCACTGGCATGTCGTTGATTGAAACGGCCTCATTTAGTCCAGCGGTTGGAGCAGTCGCCAAGAAGCCGCTCGCTGAGGATCGCGCACCAGGTGATGAGTGACTAACAACTGCGATGTCGTTGGTTCCGTCGACAGCGAAACGTTCGGCAGCAGCTGTAGATAAGTAGTTGCCCGTGAATGACCCGTTAAAACCAAAGGTATTGAGATCAGTTCCGTATGGTGGCAAACTGCTCAGCCCAGTGGTTGGCACATTCTGACGGTTCAATTCTGGATACATCGTGTCAGCTTGGGAAGCAGCAACAATGCCAAAGACCTTGTCAGATAGGAGAGCCTTATTGGCCACCGTCACCTGAGTTGCACCATCAGATTTATCGTCATAGACGGTTGCAATGATTTGCCGTCCGTTGACGCCACCTTTGTCATTTTCTTCCTTGAAGCGAAGTTGTGCAGCGCGATCGAATTCAGAAAAAGTTGCAGCTGCTGGGCCTGATTGAGGGAAGATGATTCCCACCTTCACTGCATCTGCAGTGACGCCTTGCGAAGGCGTGCAATCTCCGGTATTTGTGGCGTCTGCTGCATCTGTCGTAGAACTACCGCAGGCTGACAACAGAAATGTTGCGCCTAGCGCACTTGCCAGTAGCGTGGTTCTCGTTCTATTTCTTTTCGAAAGTAAACCAGCCATTACGGGTTCCCGCCATTCTTTCAAAGTTGAAATTGCAAGCTGCAATTTCAATGCTCGTCATTCATCCACCGGTAGGTGGGATAGCCATCGTGATTCGATATCGGCTACGTGTAGAAATCTTTCGTGTTTCAGAATCTCTGACGACGAAGAATCGATTAACACTCACATGGAATGACGAATTAAGCAAAGGAACGACGTGGGCAAAAGTGAATTTGCCCTATACCTGTGAGCCTTATCTCGGCACACAGGATTTTCACAAGAAGTAATGCAAAGGATCAAACTTTGACCTCAAGCACAACTTCAAACTCAAGCAAACTTGCACCGGAAGACACTGGATTGCTTCGTTCGCCACCATGTGCAGCATGCGCAGATCCGCTCGTGCGCCAATTTTGGAATGACTCTTCATCAGCCCAATGTGTCACCACAAAGTAGCGATCTTCACCCGCAACAGGACGCAGCAATTGAAAGCCGAGGAAGCCAGCAACTCCGTCTAGCGCATTGGCTTGAGCAGCGAAGCGCTTCTCTAATTCCGGACCAGCCGGGGCGGGTACGTTGATGGCATTGATCTTTACCAAGGTCATACGTAAAAGATATCAAATTCATTTGCTCTGCAGGCGATATCGGTAAAGCGAGACTGAACTAGTCAAGCGAAGACGTCAGTTACGTAGCGAGATTGTTGCGACAGACTTTGGCTGGTTGCGCGAGCACTTTGACGGAAGACTTGCTCTTCGATGGGTTAAAGGCCTGAATCGCTGGGATAGAGCAGGCACTACTTTTTGGCGTTGAACTGTTCTGAGCCGGCTTACTCAAATTACGACCGTCGGCACGATTCATTGCTCGCTGTTGTGCTGGCGACATTGCACGATAAATTGTGTTCGGAATTGATAAGACGGCTTTGGAATCTAATTCTGAAATAGTCCGAGGAGAGAGATCAACTCCCGCAGACTTACTGATCGACCGTATTTGGGAGCTCGAAAGGGCCCGATGAGTATTGAATGGGAGTGCATTGAGCTGCTGCCCTGAAAAACTTGAGATCTGACTCTTATTAAGCACAGCCAATTGGCGCGGAGTCATTTTGGAAAGTGCATTTGGCGTGAGAACTTGAATCTGAGTTGCACGCAACCCTGCAATCGATCCTGCTTGGATTAGCGCGAATTCTTCAGCGTTGAGATCGTGAAAGTAGCTTGGGGGAAGAGAAATAATGTTAGCCAGAGTCAATTCAGCATGCGCGACAACAGACGCACCCAGCCGGTCAGTCCCGCTGCCTATAGGGGTTGGTGTATTCACTGTGGTGTTGCCTGCGGGTGTTGAAATTCCCGAAGGTGACAGTGGCGAGGCAGAACCGCGAATGGTCGCTGGGGTTGGCACTGGCGTCGGAGCTGCTGGTGCAGATCCACCCGTGTCAGCTGGGGCATGCGCCACGGGTACAGGCACAGGTACAGGCACAGGTACAGGCACAGGTACAGGCTGAATTGTGAAGGTGTGCGTAGTGGAAATTACTGAATAGCCAAATAGGTGCCCGTCAACACCAAAGGTGTAGATACCTTCGGAAGCTGGTGTGCCTGAAATCCTTCCTGTTGCGGAATTAAGAGTGAGTCCTGCGGGCAGGGCACCTGAATCAAGAGTGAAAGTTGCAGTTGATTCGATTACTGACGGTGAAGTTGCTTTCGCGACAGTCAGGTTTGCTGTGTAATTCACACCCTTAATGCCAGGTGAAACGGAATCGCTCAACCAAACTATGGTCGGTCTTGGGATTGCAAGATCGTTAGTCATAGAGACACCGGCACCTAATGCGATAGCAGCCCGTGCAAATAATTGCCCCGATACGGTCGCATTTGCTCCTATGGCAATAACCGTGACTGAGTAGTAATGGCCAATAAGTCCGGCGCCTGCTCCGACCGAAATTGCTCCACCGACACTCCAGAACACATTGGCAGCTTGGGCTCCGCCGAGTAAGTGTATTTTTGCGCCCGCTGCAACATCCACAGCTGCTGGCGTGCGGATCACGAAGACCGCACCGGTGTCACCCTGCGCATCAAGGTTCATATCTGTGTTCAGGGTGAGAGCCGCGCCGGAGAAATACACACCGGGAGTGAGCGTTTGCCCGCCAAGATTTGGAGTAAGCGTGGCTGGAGCACTTAAAGAATCCATCGACGACTTCACCACGAACGCGTCGGCAAGAGCGCTGGAAGCAGAGGCATCGCTCAACTGGGCAGTTCCCGCATTACCTTGAGAAGTGGTCCCTGCGCCTACGGTCAGGGCTGCACCAGCAACGGCGGTGTAGGAAATGGAAGAACCAAAATTGGGGGTGAACTCGGTGTTAACGATGTCAGCATTCGCAGGATGAACAAAAGTCAGGATTGCAACAGGGCACAAAGACGCCACAACAAAGACACGGGTCTTGTTCTTTAGAAATTTGTGAAAACGACTTTTACCCTCATATAACACGTTGTCACTGTGTCACCATTATTTCGAAAGTCCTAATGTTCATCCGTTATTCGTGCTTGAACAATCACACGTGTGAAAGTAACTTAGGCTTTCCTCATGACTTGCAATGTGTTGCAAGTCTGCAACGCAGTGCAAGTGACGTGTTTCACTTCCTGAAAAGACATCGCTAACCGGCTGATCACGCTTCTCAAGATCGAAAGATCTTTGATTCCGGTGGCAGACCGGCTGCAAGGTTCGCGCCTGAGTTACTTGATCCATCCGGCAGCAATTTTCATGGCTCGTTGTTGAGACCAGGTCATCTTGCGGTAAATGGAATTTGGGATCGACCAAACTGCCTTTGGATTCAGTGCGGCAATGGACCTAGGAGTCAGAGTAGAGCCGGCAAACTTGCTGAGTGCCTTGAGCTGGACTCGCGAAATTGAATCAACGGTTCGAAGGGGGAGCGCATTGAGTTGGCGCCCCGAAAGCACCGCAATCTGCGCCTTGCTGAAGTAATCGAACTGCCTTGGGGTCATTCTCGTGAATTTGTTGGGTGCCAGTGCCCGAATCTGAGGAGCGCGTAAACCTGCAATCGCCCGCGGGTTAATGGATGCAAATTCCTGAGCATTGATTCCACGGAAAAAGTTTGGTTGAAGTAATTTGATACTCACGGCAGTTAAATCTGCGAAGTAACTATTTGTCGATTGCCCCACAGGATTCGATCCTGAACCTTGCTGACTAGGACTCGCCAGTTCAGCTGACTTTGGTGCACTCGAAGGATTCGACGTGGTCGAAGTATTTGGTGCAGATACTCGAGTGGGTGCGGTTGCGCCACTCGTATTTGCCGAAGCGCCCGTCGTCGCAGCAGGTGGTCTCGCAGCGGTTGGGGTGTTTGCGGCAGGGATAGAAGGGCTAGCGACAGCAGGCGGCGTCGTGGGACTCATGGTAATTGGAGGGGTTGTATTTACCGCGGCTGTTCGGATAGTCAGCACATATGTTTGTGAAGTGCCGGTGTGGCCATCGAGATTTCCGCTGACATCAAAGGTATAGACGCCAGCTTCGGTTGGCACGCCAGTAATTACTCCCGTGTCACCGTCGAGTTGAAGTCCGTTAGGAAGAAGACCCGCATTAATCACGAAAGTGGCTTCAGTTTCTGTCGCTGTTGGTGAAACTGAACTGGCCACTGCGAGTTCGTGACGGAATTCTTGGCCTTGAGAAGCAGCAGACACCAAGTCATTGAGCCAGATCAAACTAGGTTTGGGAATCGCGAGGTCATTGGTGACTGTTGTTCCTGCACCCAGGGTGATTGCAGCCTGTGCTACGAGTTGCCCGGACGTCCGTGTTCCCGCTCCGGTTGTGATCGCGCCACCAGTGTAAAAATGACCTTGCAAGGTCGTTCCTGCTCCTGAAGTTAGTGCGCCCCCGATACTCCAGAGCACATTTGCAGCCTGGGCACCATTAAGTAGGCGTACTTCGGCACCCGCGGCCGTGTTCATTGCTGCTGGTGTGCGAATGACGAAGATCGCACCAGAGGCACCCTGAGCATCAAGGGTGACAAGTGATGTCAGCGCTAAAGCGGCATCAGTCGAATAGACACCGGGAGTGAGTATTTGCCCACCGAGCTCGGAAGCAATTGACGCAGAAGATAATGAGTTAATGGAACTCTGAACCGCTAGAGCCGAATTGAATTCATCGGAGCCGATTGCAGCACCTTTGTGGTGAGCACCAGCATTTCCTTGGAACGAAGTGTCAGCGCCTAAAGTCAGCGCCTCGCCAGCCACAGCTGCATAGGAAATTGATGCACCAAAATCGGGGGTGTATTGCAAATCAGCGGAGTTGGCATATGCCGGTGAAAGCGAGGCGAACATCGCGGTGGGGCAGAGCGCGAAAATTATGCACTTCCGTAAAAGTTTCTTTGGTGAGCTCTTTACTCGAGGAATTTCGCTAAATGACACCCATGTATTTACGCACAAATATACGAATTATCCTAATATTCACCTAGTTTTTGATGTATAAGTCATCATTTTTCACTTCTCATGGCGCAATCCCTCATGACATGAAAAATTTTGCACCTACGCAAGAGAACTCAATGCGCGCGGGTGCACGACTGTTCACTGAACTATCAGTACTTCCATTGCCCAAACATGAAGAACGTTGCAAGTGTGGCGATCAATCATTAGAACCTACCGTTGGAAACGTAAGCAAAGAAAGTGTGCGATAAGAAAGGAATGTCATGAGTCTTCCTGCGACCTATACGGACATCAATGAAACGCAGTGCTGTGCAGTCCCTGACATTGACCAGTGGGATCAGAAGGTTGTGGATTTTCAAAATCAACAATTCATGAGGTTGCGCACGCGCAGTTTTATGTATGTTCCACTAAACATGGCCGGTGTGATGACCAAGTTGCAACAAGAAGCACAGAGGGCACACGTGTCAATGCCGCCAAATCAGGTGATGACTCTGAGTCGTGACCTCTCGCCCTGGCAAGCAGAGCATCTCTACGCAGTCACGGCACCAGTGCCGGGTGCCGACAACGTCATCCTTGATGGCGAGTTTGCGTCCAAAGTCTTCGAAGGTCCATATGGTGATGCGAAAGTGTGGATGGATGGCATTCGCAAATATGCGAGATCACTTGGCAGAGTTGCCGGCGACGTGTACTTCTTCTACACAACCTGCCCTAAGTGCGCTAAACACTATGGCAAGAATTATGTGATTGCTTTGACCAAACTCGTAGGGAGCAATCTACCCACCACTTGACTGCTGCGTTGTTGCAATAAGCAGAACAACAACTTCAATGATGACGACAGCAAGAATCGCTGAAAACATGGCATCACGACGCGGAGATTTCCATGAATACCCAACTGCGCAGAGCAGCGTGCCAGTGAGGAGCAGCGGGATCCAATAACTCGATGCAGAAGTTACCATCGCCAAGATTAGAGTGCCGGCACCAAGTAAAGCCCAGCAGATCCCAGTGGCCTTCCTGAGCCCCATGATGATGACGAAGCCTTGTAAACCAGCAGCTTTGTCAGACTCAATATCAGGAATCGCATTGGCGATGTGAGCGCTCACTCCGACAATTGCAAAAATCGCAATCATCCAGAGCTGTGGTGATTGGTTGTTGAGGCCATAGGATAAAAAAGCCGGTATTGCGCCGAAGGCTAGAGCATATGGAAGCCACGACCACCAGGTTCGTGACAGCACAGTGTTGTAAACCCAAGCCATTGATAGTGCGAAGACATGGAATGTTCCGCCGACCCATCCCGCAACAATCCAACTCAATGCACATGATGTTGATAGAGCAACAAAAGCCGCGATCCACAATGAGCTCGGTTGAAGGGCGTAAGCAATCGTCGGCTTTTGGAGTCTATTACTGCGTTGATCAAGCGAAGCATCGAATGCGTCGTTGCTCCATCCCACCGAAAGTTGCCCAATAAGCACTGCTAGGAATACGCCGGCTAGCTCCCAGTTCCTCCACCCCAGAGTCCATGCAAAAATAGTGAAGACGATCGTTACGGCACCCGTCGGGGCAGCATGACTTGCCTGAATAAACCCGACAAACTTATGCATGAGGTGAAGGTACGCGACCGCTCCTGGTTATCGCGACAGCGGGCGAATTACCAGGCGTAGGCTTCGGGAGCCTTGCCACCA
>WLNQ01000069.1 GCA_009699705.1 Actinomycetota bacterium
GCTATTGGGTAAACCGTTTGCAAGGTGACGCTTTTCGCGTTGTTTAGGGCTTACTTTCGAGGTGAAGGCCTGTAAATCTTCAAGGGTGACAACACCAAGATTGGCCACGCGTTCGATGAGGCCGTGCAAGACGTCAACTGTTGCGCGCGCATCATCAAGTGCGCGGTGGGTTGGTGTGGTTGGCGAATGGAAGAACGCGGCAAGAGTTCCCAGTTTGCAGTTGGTGACTTCATCGCGTTTGAGCGTGACTCTGGCAAGGCGCGCAGTGTCGACTACTGCGGGTTTTGGCCATGCGATTCCTTGTGCAACGCAGGCATGAGTGAGGAATCCAACATCAAAGGGTGCGTTATGTGCCACTACTACGGCATCGCCGATGAACTCTAAAAGTGAAGGCATCACTCCGCGCAAAGTAGGGGAATGAGCAACGAGGGCATTGGTTATGCCCGTGAGTGCAGCAATGAAAGGGGGAATATCAACTTGTGGATTGATGAGGGTGGCAAATTCACCCAGCACCTCACCTCCTCGCACTTTTACTGCGCCGATCTCAGTAATGCCAGCCGAAGCCGGGCTACCGCCTGTTGTCTCCAGGTCGACGATGACAAAGGTGATGAGGTTTAGCGGCTGGCCGAGATCTTCGGTGGCCATCTGCTCGTACATGTAATGCAGGTTACGTCCCGCCTATGACACTGAGAGGTCGCCATCCCCAAAAAGAGCGTTAGAGTTCGGCACGTGGCAAATACTCTTCCTGACGACAATTCCCGCTTTCGCTGTGCCCATTGCGGCAACCTCACCCGTTTTACTGTGGTGCGATCCTCTCGGGTTCAGGAGTTCTGGCATCTAGATATGGCCGGTGTTCCCGCGGTTGAAGAGCGTGAAGTCCTAAGTGAAGAAGTGGAAAAGATCCAGTGCCGTTGGTGCAATGCCAGCGATGCCGTTGAAATCGTTGCGCGTCCAGAATTCGGTGGTCCAGCTAGCGAAGGTCCCGGAGACGGCGGCGTCTAACTCCCGCTTAGGGGCCCAGATGCAAATCTGTTGGGCAATGTCAGACCCTGTTTCTACCTTCTAGTCATGAATATTGATTGCGAGCAATGCACGGCAGCTCCTCTTGCCTGTGGAGATTGCGTGGTTTCGGTCCTTCTTGGCCTGCCTGGATCAGTTGGCTCCTCCTCTGCGGTCATCGCGGATGAGCACGTGGCCGCTATGGCTGTGTTGGCCCAAAGCGGCCTCATTCCGCCTCTGCGCCTCATAACTGGGGGAGCTTTGACCCCAAATTCGGGTGCGAAAAGACGGGCCGGATAGCCCGTCGTGTTACCGTCGGGTGTTCTTGATCAGGGGAAATCCTGCGAAAGAGCCTCGGAACGATCGGTGTGTGAGATGCGTCCAAAATGGACAAGCATCGAACAAGTACTGGTCAATGAGCCACGGAGAAAGGATGTGCCCCTTGGCCCGGCGACGAGATCGCGGTATCGCTGCTGTTCTGGGCACGGTTCTGGCTCTGGGCAGTCTTCTCTCACTATCAACGGGTCCAGTTGCTGCTGATCCAGGCAAACTCGCCGCTGTTCGTAATCAAGTCATGGACTTGCAGGCTAAGGCTGAGGCAGCCACTGAGCGCTATAACCAGGCCCAAGGGCGCCTGAGCGATGTTGAGTCAACAATCGCGGTCCTGCGCTCCAAAGCCCGCCGCCAACAAACCGAACTCAATACGGTTCGAGGTGCTGTTGATAATTTGGCCCGTGCCACGTATATCGGTGGCGGTATGGATAGTTCACTTCAGATTTTGCTCGCTGATGATCCCAGCCAGTTCCTTTCGCAAGCAGCAGCGGTTGACCAAGTAGCAAAAGCCCAGACCGCCTCGATTCGACGGACCCAAACAGCTCGCCTACGTCTAGCTCAAACTCAGGCTGAGATGGCCGCGAAAGAAACGATCGCTCAAGGTGTGCGCAACGAAATGGCGGGATCCAAGCGCGAAGCCGACCAGCAATTGCGCGCAGCGAGCGCCGTCCTTGCCGGCCTACAAGTTGAAGAGCGACGCAGGCTGGCAGCTATCGCGGCCAAGGCTAAAAAAGCTTCAATGGCTGCAGCAAAAAAGGCCAAGAAACAGATTTCAAACCGCCCGATCCCTGGCGTGAATCCACGCGCAGCCAAGGCAGTTCGATACGCCCTTTCTAAGGTGGGCAATCGATACATTGCTGCCCACGCTGGACCAACGACATTTGACTGTTCTGGGTTGACCATGGCGGCCTGGCGTCAAGCCGGAGTGTCGCTTCCGCATTACAGCTATTCGCAGTACAGCAAGTCCCGCAAGATCTCGTTGAGCCAAGCAAAGCCTGGCGATCTGGTCTTTTACTTTGGCGGCAGTGTGCACCATGTCGGCATGTACATCGGCGGCGGCAAGATGGTGCATGCTGCAAACCCTGGCGATGGTGTTGAAATCAGTGCCGTACTTGGGCCTTGGTATCGCACCTACTTCACCGGCATAGGTCGCGTTCTTTAATTCATGTACAGGCGTTCAATTTCTTCCTGATAGTTGCGCTGAACTACTGACCGCTTGAGTTTTAACGACGGAGTCAGATGACCGTCAATTTCGGTCCAGTCATGGTCCAAGACCACAAATTTCTTAATAGCCTCGGCGTTTGAAACCGCAGCATTGGCTTCATCAATTGCGGCTTGAATTGCAAGATGGAGTGCGGGGTCATTGACATATTGGGCGATGGTGCCGCCAGTTGGTTTGCCTTCAAGTGCAAGCCAGGCTGGAAATGCTTCTTCATCCAAAGTGATGATTGCCGCGATATATGGCTTGGCTTCGCCGACGACCAGACAGTTAGACACGAGCCAGTTTGCGCGAATTCGATCTTCAAGTACTGCGGGTGCCACGTTTTTGCCGCCGGCAGTGACGATGATTTCTTTTTTCCTTCCGGTGATGTACAAGAAACCGTCATCGTCGAGTGCACCAATATCGCCAGTGTGAAACCAACCATCAGAAGTGAAGCAGTCTTGAGTCGATCGATCATTATTGAGGTAGCTCGTAAATATCTGCCCCCCCTTGGCCAGGATTTCCCCGTCTTCTGCGATGAGAATCGTGGTTCCCGGCATTGGCTGTCCAACAGTGCCAATCTTTACTGCTCCAGGGCGGGTGGCAGTTATGGCAGAGGCCGTTTCAGTCAGTCCGTATCCTTCATAGACTTCAACACCGGTACCGCGAAAGAAATGCCCAAGTCGGACTCCAAGTGGTGCACCGCCAGAGATTGCATATTGGACTTTGCCGCCCATAGCCGCGCGAATCTTCTTGTACACCAACAGCTCAAAGACGTGATGCTTGATACGCAGGCCAACATGCGGTGAGCCTGATTCCATAGCCTTGCTGTAGGCGACGGCTGTGGTCACAGATGCCTCAAAAATCTTGCCTTTGCCACCAGCTACTGCACTTTGCTGAGCAGAGTTGTAGACCTTTTCGAATACCCGAGGAACGGCGAGGATGAAAGTCGGCTCGAACTCTTGTAGTTCTGGAACCAAGGTTTTGGTGTCTGAGCAGTAGCCCATAAGCGTGCGACCTTGCACCACGGCAAGTTCAATGATGCGACCAAAGACGTGTGCGAGCGGCAAGAACAGCAAGGTCGAGGCAAGTGGTGCAAGTAAAATATCTGCGAATACAACAAGCGCCCCATCAACCTCGGAGACAAAGTTGCCGTGCGTCAGCACACAACCCTTTGGTCTTCCGGTGGTGCCAGAAGTGTAAATAATCGTTGCAGCATCATCCAAACCAGCGAGTGATTGCCTTGAGCTCAGTGCTTCATCACTGATTTCAAGCCCGGCTGTTTTAAGGTACGCAACACAGCCATCATCGATGACCCATGTATGAGTCACCGCAGTTAAACCCGCAGAAACGGACTCGTAGAGCTTCTTATTCTTTTCACTTTCGAGAATTACTGCAACGGAACCGGAATCCTCCAGAATCCAATGCACTTGCTCAGCTGATGAAGTTTCGTAGATTGGCACGCTGACCGCTCCCGCGTACCCAATCGCGTAGTCAAAAAGGGTCCATTCATAGCGCGTACGCGACATGAGGCCTACTCGCTGACCAAAGTCGACACCCAAGGCCATCAAGCCTTTTGCAACTGCGCGAACTTCCTCGTGGAATTGTGCACAAGTGATGTCGCGAATTCGTGCGCCCTCGCGCACTTTGAACACCACCTGATCGGGGTGGGTGCGAGCGTTGGTGATGACGTGACACGACAGGTTTGGAGCACTCGGTGACCCGGAAGGGATCGGAATACTGAATTCCTGAAGCATACGAACTCCCTTAATTTTCGATCTACGGGCCATAAATATTGATCTGGATACCAACCTACGCGATCCGGCGGCTACCTTGCAGATGATCGCGTGGCATTCTGCTCTTGTGATCCGTATAAATGTCGTCTCTGATGTCCACGGGGCAGCTAGTGCGCTCATTGGCGCAGATAAGGGATCCGATCTATTCGTATGTCTTGGCGATTTGATTCTCTATCTGGATTATGACGATCCTTCTCAGGGAATCTATGCGGAACTTTTCGGCGAGGCTCATGCCAGGGCCTACATCGCAGCCCGCACAGCGGGGCGTTTTGAAGATGCGCGTGAACTCAGCGCTTCTGCTTGGGCGACGCTAGGAGTGGTCAGTCCCGGCGATCGCCGGGCTGCAATGGAAACTCATATCCGGCGACAGTATGAATCGATGTTTAACACGATGCCGCAGCCTGCATTGATGACCTACGGCAACGTTGATATCCCAGCGATGTGGGATGACTACCTCAAGCCCGGCCATCGCATTATCGATGGTGAAGTCGTGGAGGTAGCGGGAATAAGGATGGGCTTTGTGGGGGGTGGGCTAGTCAGCCCAATGCGCACCCCATACGAACTCGATCCAGTTGCCTATGCAGAAAAATTGGATCAACTCGGCCCTGTTGATGTGTTGTTTACGCATATTCCACCGCAACTCCCGCAATTAACGTATGACGTTGTCGCTCGGCGCTTCGAAGTGGGTAGCGCTGCGATCAACGCCTACATTGAGCGTGTGCAGCCTCGTTTTCATGTCTTTGGTCATGTGCACCAGCCTTTACATAGCCGGGCTCGTATTGGTCGCACCGAGTGCATCAATGTCGGTCACTTCAATGCCAAGAGGGCTCCGTACGTTCTGGAGTTGGAGGAGTCTGATGGCGCAACGCACTGAATCACGCATCTGGATCGAGGCGTCACCTCCGGAAATACTGCAAGTCATTGCTGACTTGCAGTCGTACCCGCAGTGGAGCGAGGGCATTACCTCCGTTGAAATTTTGGAATCAGAGAACGGTCGGCCAATACGCGCTCGGTTCGTGCTAGATGCTGGAATAATTAAAGACACGTACGAACTGGCCTATACCTGGAACGACACATCGTCTGTTTCTTGGACGCTCGTAGGTGCAACAGTGCTCACGGTGATGGATGGGTCCTACAGCTTGAATGCGGCCGACAATGGCGACACCGAAGTGAGTTATGCCCTGACCGTTGATATTAAAATGCCGATGTTAGGGATGCTGAAGCGCAAGGCTGAACAGACCATTGTTGAAACGGCACTCAAGGGATTGAAAGTTCGGGTGGAGAGTCATGGAGCTACTTCTCGTTAGTGGTGTCGGCGGATCTGGGGTTTCCAGTGTTGCCCGTGGTCTTGCGCGCGGCTTTCGCGATGCGGGCCTGTCCACTGCTGAAGTGAATTCAGCGGTGAGTGCGCCCATTGAATCCTCTTCTTTGTGGTCTGACGCGGTCGATACCTTTGGCGTTTGGCTACAAGGTCTTGGTGCTGCGTCGATGGCAGCTGACGAACTTGTCGGGCTCGCTGGGTTAAATGAACTCATCACTGGTGGCTTGGTTGCCGACGCCGTCGCTAACCCGAATATTGATGTGGTTATTTGGGACATGGGTTCGACTCGTGAAGCATTGCGAATATTGCAATTATTGGACACCGTCCCGATGTTGCTTGATCGACTACTGACCGGTCCGGCGGCCGCTCAGTTATCTGCTCCTGAACCGGCGGCGCTCATCGCAGCTTGGTATCGATTGGTGAACCACGTTGTTGCTGCTCGCGACGATATTCGCGCTGCGACTTGCGTCTTGGTCGGTGAGACAAGAGATGTGCCCGAGCTTGTTTCCGTAGCTGGAGTCCTGCGACTTTACGACTGCGTCACATCTGCCGTGGTGCTCAACAAAGTTAAGGAAACTCATCTTGCGACTTCGAAAAAGCAATCGAAGTCCTCGCGCCAATCGGGGCAAGAAGCAGCGCTCATCGATCAGGAGTTCGGCGTGCCAGTTGTCCGACTTCCGTTTCGCGATACTCGGGGACCAAAAGTTTCGAAAACTGCGGTGAGGTTACGACCACTGTGCAAACTCTTAAAAGACCTGCCAAGAAACTCAGGACCCGTGTGGTCTGTAAGCGCGGTGAAGAAGGATTACACATTCACTTTTCCGTTGTATCGCGGTGCAGACATTCGCGTCGGACGCCGAGGGGATTCATTGCTCTTAGTTTGTGATGGTCAAAGGCGTCAGCTAGAACTACCTGCAGTGCTCAAGCGCTGTCTCATCACTGGAGGTGGGATGAACGGCGCTTCGCTGGTGTTGAGATTCGCTCCAGATCCAAAAGTTTGGCGGGATTCTCGTGAGTGAAAAGCCGCCCTGGTGGTTTTCGGGGGAGGACAGTGCTGGCAAGGGCTTTGATCTTGGTGGGTTAGCTAGTGGTGCACAGCAGATGATCGAATGGGCTAGGGATTCATTGCTTACGAATCACCAATCGCACACAGATCCTGCTGAGCACCAGCAATGTGTGTTGTGTCGCGCAATGCAACTCTTTCAACAGTCCACGCCTGAGCCAATTCCCGCCGACGAAGTGGTATTCGAGTGGATCGATTTGGATCCGCCAACAGATAGGTAAGTTCGCTAGCTACACCGCTAGGCCACTACACCGCTGTTACACCACTGCACCGTTATCACCGTTGTCGTCACGTTCGTCTGAGTGCCGTGCAATGAGTGTGACAAAGCCAATGACGGATGCAGCTAATGCGATGCCAGAAACAAATTTTCCGAAATCAAAAACATTAGACAAAATCAGTAAGACGGGTCCACCGAGAGCTCCTGCCCAAGCGAATCTGGCAATGGGGTGCGCTGGTAGTTCAAGGGGCCCAGGGTCTGGCGGTTCGAATTCTTCATGCTCATTGGATAAAAGTTCGTCAATGAATTCGTCGTCAGCGTCTGGTTGTGGCTCAACGGGGGCAGCCGGAGTTTGGGGAGTGATGAAGGTGTGGCGTTTCAAGTCTGGATCTTGGGAAAGGTCGGCGACGATTGAACGCCAAGCTTCCTCCTCATTGGGCGCGCCGGAGTTCGTGCTCACCGTCACTCACCACCAAAGTAGGACATGACGGTAGTCTGCCATTGAAAGATTTATGTTTCGGTGCGTTGTTAGGAAGTGAGTCCCGTGCTCTATTGGGTGCTGAAGAATGTGGTCGTCGGCCCATGGCTTCGTGTGCTGTTCCGGCCCTGGATTGAAGGCGCTGAAAACATCACGAAAAACGGTCCGGCGATCCTCGTGAGCAATCACGTTTCATTCTCGGATTCCTTCTTTTTGCCGCTTGCCTTCTCTCGGCACATTACCTTTCTCGCGAAAAGTGAATATTTCACTGGGAAAGGCATCAAAGGCTGGCTGACTAAGAGTTTTTTTGCGGGCGTGGGCCAAGTTCCTATCGATCGCTCAGGCGGTCGAGCCAGTGAAGCTGCCTTACGCACCGCACAACGCATCTTGTCCGAAGGTGAGTTACTGGGTATTTACCCCGAGGGCACTCGCTCCCCAAATGGCACCCTGTTTCGAGGTCGCACCGGAGTTGCCCGGATGGCCCTTGAGTCCAAAGTACCGATCATCCCGGTAGCAATGATCAATACCTTCGAGATCCAACCTCCCGGCGCGATCAAGCCAAGTCTGGGCCGGGTGGGAATCCGGGTTGGTGCACCGATGGATTTCGCGAAATATTACGGGCAAGAGGAAGACAGATTCATCTTGCGGTCGGTCACCGATGAAGTCATGTATGCGGTCCAGACCCTTTCGGGTCAGCAATATGTGGATATTTACGCCACTAAAGCTAAAGAACTCATTGCTCGAGGGTTACCCGCGGATGTTTCCAATGTTGGTAGCGAGGACTAGCCAACGAGAAATTCGGGGAGCAATCGTGTACCTTTGCTCATGATAGCGGTTACATGCTGAACGTCGCTGCTGGATAAGTTCGGCCAGCCATGGCCGGTGAAAGGAGAGCAATGCGCGTAGGTGTCCTCACAGGCGGCGGCGACTGCCCAGGTCTGAACGCAGTTATTCGTGGCGCAGTGCGACGCGGAATTGCCGATTATGGGTATGAATTCGTCGGCTTTCGCGATGGCTGGCGCGGCCCGCTAGAAAACGTCACGATGCCGTTAGATATTTCGACTGTTCGCGGCATCTTGCCGCGCGGTGGCACAATCCTTGGTTCCTCACGTACGAACCCGATCAAGATCGAGGGTGGCGTTGAGCGAATCGAAAGTAATCTCAAAGAACTTGGCATTGATGCCCTTATTGCCATCGGCGGCGAAGACACGCTGGGTGTTGCAACCACACTCACCGAACGCGGCGTGCACGTCATCGGAGTTCCCAAGACGATCGATAACGATCTCAGTGGCACTGACTACACCTTCGGCTTTGACACCGCGGTAACAATCGCAACTGAAGCCATCGATCGACTTCACACCACAGCTGAATCCCATCACCGCATTCTGATCTGCGAAGTCATGGGTCGACATGCTGGCTGGATCGCACTGCATGCAGGTATGGCAGGCGGAGCAAATGGCATTTTGATCCCAGAGGTTCCGTTTGATCTGGACGAAGTTGTGGGTTGGGTGGAATCGCGATTCAAGGCCAGTTACGCACCGATTATCTGTGTCTCTGAAGGAGCTTTACCTGTTGGCGGCAACTTGGTGACCAAGGATCAGACACTGGACTCATTTGGCCACGTGAAGTTGTCGGGAATTGGCGAGTGGCTTGCCACCGAAATTGAAGCGCGCACCGGACACGAAGCCCGAACCACAGTCCTGGGTCACGTGCAACGTGGTGGCAGTCCAACC